>JAAYXJ010000140.1 GCA_012515985.1 Gammaproteobacteria bacterium | reverse complement strand
TCGGCGTGGGTCCGGTATTCCTCCAGCAGGCTGGCCGCGCCGCCCCACACCTGGCCGGCATCGACCGACTGCCATGGCTCGGTCACGGTGATGATCGTCGCCTTCGCGCCCGTGGAAGCGGCCAGCCTCAGGCCGTGTTCGAGGCCGCGCGAAGACAGTTCGGATCCATCTGTGGCGATCAGGATGTGCTTGTACATGGGAGCCCCTCCGTTCAGGTGGACTCCATCTTAGCCCCTGGCCGCCCGCATCCTCAGTGGCCGCACGCGGCGTGCATCAACGCATCATCCGCCTGCAGCCGCACCCAGCGCGCGTTCTCAATGCCGCCGTCCTCGCCCAGTACGGCGCCCTCCACCAAGTCGGCGCGGCGGTGGCCCACGCAGTCGAACACGGCGCTGAACTGGCGGGTCGGCTCCCAGCGGCCGGCCAGCAGGACCTGGCTGAGGACATGGCCGGGCGCTTCGTCGTGGCGGCGGTTGAAGCGGGTGTCGATGGCCACCAGGCGGGTGGTGAGCGGGACAACGTAGGTCCAGGGCCGGTACCAGGAGCGCACCTGGTTGGTGGATGCCACCTCCACGCCCTCGGGAAAGCTCGCGGTCGTGCGCTCGAGCCAGGAATATTCCAGCCAGATGGCCATCAGCAGCATCCCGGCGCCCGCCGATGCGGGGAAGATCCACTTCGGCAAGCGCTTGCCCACGATGAAATTGAGCGTGAGCGCGATGCCGGCCAGGCCGAAGCCGGCGGCGAGGATGGCGATCAGTTCGAGGAACATCAGGGCTCCGGGTGCGGTAATGGGGGAAAGAAAACGGCCCGCCCGGTGAGGGGCGGGCCGTGGTCAGGGCAGGGCCACGATCAGTGGTGGCCCGTGGCGGCCCCGGCCCCGCGGGGGACGCGGATGTCCTCGACCAGGTGCTGGATATGCTCCGGCGCCGGCTTGGTCACCAGCATGGTGATGTAGGCGGCGATGAAGTTCAGCGCCGCGCCGACCGAGCCGAACGCCAGCGGCGAAATCCCGAACAGCCAGTTTTCCGGGGTGTCGGCGAGCATGTTGGTCCCGGCGATGAAGAACCAGCCCTTGTAGGTGAACAGGTACACGCTGGTGGAGACCAGGCCCACGAGCATGCCCACGATCGCGCCGGTGGAATTCATGCGCTTGTAGAAGATGCCCATCATGATCGCCGGGAAGAGCGAGCTGGCCGCCAACCCGAATGCGAAGGCCACCGTCTGGGCCGCGAAGCCGGGTGGATTCATGCCCAGCCAGGTGGCCACCACGATGGCGATGGCCATGGACACGCGTGCGGCCAGCAGCTCCCCCTTCTCGGTGATGTCCGGTTTGAACGTCTTCTTGATCAGGTCGTGGCTGACTGCCGAGGAGATCGCCAGCAGCAGTCCCGCCGCGGTCGACAGCGCGGCGGCCAGGCCGCCAGCGGCGATCAGGCCGATCACCCAGGCCGGCAGGCCGGCGATCTCCGGGTTGGCCAGCACCAGGATGTCCTGGTTGAAGGTGACCATCTCGTTGCCCTGCCAGCCGCGCTCGGCGGCCACCGCGGCGAACTCGGGGTTGGTCTCGTTGTAGGACTGGATCAGCCCGTCGCCGTTCTTGTCCTCGAACGCCAGCAGGCCCGTATGCTCCCAGCTGTGCATCCACTCCGGCCGCTCGTCGTAGGCGAGCGAGGTGGCCTGGGTGCCCTCGGGATAGATGGTGGTGAGGATGTTCAGCCGCGCCATCGCGCCCACCGCCGGCGCCACCGTGTAGAGCAGGGCGATGAAGACCAGCGCCCAGCCCGCCGATTTGCGCGCGTCCGACACCTTGGGCACGGTGAAGAAGCGGATGATCACGTGCGGCAGGCCCGCGGTGCCCACCATCAGCGAGAGGGTGAACAGCACCATGTTGAGCCGCGAATCATGCAGGCCGGTGTAGTCGTTGAAGCCCAGGTCCACCAGGATCTGGTCGAGCCGCGCCAGCAGCGGCATGCCGGACTCGGTGTGGGTCGAGAACAGGCCCAGCTGCGGGATCGGATTGCCGGTGAGCTGCAGCGAGATGAACACCGCCGGGATGGTGTAGGCGATGATCAGCACGATGTACTGCGCCACCTGGGTGTAGG
>JAAYXJ010000139.1 GCA_012515985.1 Gammaproteobacteria bacterium | reverse complement strand
TCGCGGAACGCCACGCCCTCCTGCATCAGCGCGTGGGTGCCCACCACCACCTGGGCGCGGCCGTCGGCCACCGCCTCCAGTGCCTGGCGGCGTTGCCTCGCGGCCAGCTTGCCGGCCAGCCAGGTGACATTGACTCCCAGCGGTTCCAGCCACTGGCGGAAGCTGGCCAGGTGTTGCTCGGCGAGCAGTTCGGTGGGGGCCATCAGCGCCACCTGGACGCCGGCTTCCACCGCGGCGGCAGCGGCCAGCGCCGCAACCACGGTCTTGCCGCTGCCCACGTCGCCCTGCACCAGGCGCAGCATCGGCACCGGCGCGGCGATGTCCTCCAGCACCTGCGCCAGCACCCGCTCCTGCGCGCCGGTGAGCGCGAACGGCAGCGACGCCCGCAGCCGGGCGCCGAGGTTGCCGCCGCCCCCAAGCACCGGCGCGGCGTGCTGCTGCAGGGCGATGCGGTGCCGGCGCAGGCTCAGGTGATGGGCCAGCAGCTCCTCAAGCACCAGCCGCCGCTGCGCCGGATGGGTGGCGGCCAGCAATGCCTCCACGTCCGCGTCCGCCGGCGGCCGGTGCACGGCCAGCAGGGCATCACGCAGCGTCGGCAGGCCCTGGCCCGCAAGCTCGCCCGCCGGCAGCGACTCCAGCGAATCATCGGCCGGCAGCCGGTCCAGCGCTCCACTGATCAGCCGGCGCATCGTGGCCGCCCCGATGCCTTCGATCTGCGGATAGACCGGGTCGAGCCGTTCACCCAGCCCCTCCCCCTCACCCGGCGCAAGCACCCGGTAGGTTGGATGCACCATCTCCAGGCCGTTCTGGCCGGGGCGTGCGGTGCCGTAGCAGCGCACCCGCGCACCCACCTGGAACTGCGCCACCTGCGCGGCGCGGAAATGGAAGAAGCGCAGCACCAGGGTGGCCCGGGAACCGTCGCTGATCGCCACCCGCAGAGTCGGCCGGTAGCGGAAGCCGCGTGCCACTGCCTCCACCACCCCCTCCACCTGGCAGGCCTGTCCGGGCTGCAGCTCGCGGATCGGCACGATCCGGGTGCGGTCCTCGTACTGCCGCGGCAGCTGCATCCACAGGTCCTGCACCGTCAGCAGGCCGCGCGCAGCCAGCTTTTCAGCGGTGCGCGCCCCGACTCCCGGCAGGCCGGTGAGCGGCTGGAGACCGGGATCGTCGCTGTTCAGTCCAGCACCATCACCGCATCGACTTCGAACGCCACCCCCTTGGGCAGCCCCGCCACCTCGATGGTGGAACGCGCCGGATACGGGGCGTCGAAGTACTCGGACATCACCGAATTCACCACCGCGAACTCACCCAGGTCGGTGAGGTAAAGGCCCAGCCGGACGATGTCGTCCATCGAGCCACCGGCTTCCTCGGCCACCGCCTTGAGGTTGTCGAAAGCCCGGCGGGCCTGCGCCTCGATGCCGCCGGGCACGACCTCGCCTGTCGCCGGATCCAGCGGGATCTGGCCGGAGAAGTAAATGGTGCTGCCACTGCGCACGGCCTGGGAATAGGGGCCGATGGCGGCCGGCGCGCGGCCGGTGTTGATGGGGGTACGTGCCATGAAAGCTTCCGCGAACAAGGGAACCCGATGATAGTAGGAGCGCGTGTCGGGCGCGAAGCCGCGAGACGCCCGCACTCCCACGCTGGCCGCAGGTTCAAGGGGCCGTCCGCGAACGCAAAGTCTCAGATGCGCTGGATGCCGTGGACCACGTTGAGGCGGCGCACGCGCCGGATCACGTCGGCCAGGTGCTTGCGGTTGCGGACCTGGATCGAGAACCGGATCGCCGCCACGTTGCTGTCGCGCTCCAGGTAATCCACGCCGTCGATGTTGGAATCCGCATGCGCGATCGCCGCGGCCACCTGCGCCAGCACGCCCGGCCGGTTCTCCACCTCCACCCGCAGGCTGGTGCTGTAGTCACCCTCCACCTCGCGGTCCCAGCCGATCGCTACCCACCGGTCTGGCGATTTGCGGTATTCGGCCACGTTCGGACACTCGATCCGGTGCACCACGATGCCCTTGCCGGCGGTGTGGTAGCCCATCACCTCGTCGCCGGGGATCGGCATGCAGCAGTTGGCGAAGGTGACCACTCCCCGCTCGTTGCCCGTGATCAGGATCTGCTCGCCCTGGCGCGCTACCGCCCCGGGCAGCAGCGCCGTTGCCGGATCGCGCTGGGCCAGGGTGTGGGCAACCTGCACCGGCATGCGGTTGCCCAGCGCGATGTCCGAGAGCAGGTCCTCCAGCCGGCGGTAGCGAAGCTCGGCCAGGTACCCGTCCAGGCGCTCGGCCGGCAGGCGCTCGAGCGAGCTGCCGATGTCTTCCAGCGCGCGGTCAAGCATGCGGTGGCCCAGCTGCACCGCGTCCTCGTGCTCGAGCTGCTTGAGCTGCTGGCGGATCGCGGTGCGGGCCTTGCCGGTGGCCACGAACTCCAGCCACTGCGGCTTGGGCGTGGCCGATTTGGCAGTGATCACCTCCACCTGCTGGCCGCTGGAAAGGCGCGTGCGCAGCGGCACCAGGCGCCGGTCCACGCGTGCGGCGACGGCGCGGTTGCCCAGGTCCGTGTGCACGGCATAGGCGAAGTCCAGCGCGGTGGCGTTGCGCGGCAGCGAGAGGATGTCGCCCTTCGGCGTGAACAGGTAAACCTCGTCCGGGAACAGGTCGACCTTGACGTTTTCCAGGAATTCCAGCGACGAGCCGGTGGCGCGCTGGGACTCCAGCAGGCTGGAAATCCACGAGTGCGCCCGCGACTGGGCACTGGTGGGCGCGCCGCCGTGCTTGTAGGCCCAGTGCGCGGCGATGCCCCGCTCGGCGATCAGGTCCATCTCCTCGGTGCGGATCTGCACCTCGATCGGCGAGCCGTACGGGCCGAACAGCACCGTGTGCAGGGACTGGTAACCATTGGCCTTGGGAATGGCGACGAAGTCGCGGAAGCGCCCGTCCACCGGCTTGTAGACCGAGTGCACGACCCCGAGGGCGTGGTAGCACTCGGCCACCGTGCGCACGATCACTCGGAAGCCGAACACGTCCATCAGCTCCCTGAAGCTCTTCCCCTCCGATTGCATCTTGTTGTAGATGCTCCAAGGCGATTTGACCCGGCTCACCAGCCGGTACTCGAGCTGCTCGTTGGTGAGCCGCTGCGCGAGCTGGGCCTCGATCCGGGCGAGCGCTTCGCGCCGCACCAGCGGCTGCGAGCGGATGCGCTTTTCAAGCACCGCGTGGCGGAACGGGTGCAGGGCCCGGAAGCCCAGGTCCTGCAGTTCCGACTTGATCAGGTTCATGCCCAGGCGCTGGGCGATGGGCGCGTAGATCTCGAGGGTTTCGCGGGCGATGCGCTCGCGGGCCTCGGAGGTCTGCGCCCCGAGCGTGCGCATGTTGTGCAGGCGGTCGCCCAGCTTGATCAGGATGACCCGCAG
>JAAYXJ010000138.1 GCA_012515985.1 Gammaproteobacteria bacterium | reverse complement strand
ACGGGCTATGTGCGCCCGGGATTCTGCGCGGCCTACCTGCTGGTCGAACGGGGGCGCGCGGCGTTCATCGATACCGGCACCGGCCGGAGCGTGCCCAGGCTCCTGGCCGCGCTGGACGCGCATGGCCTGCGCCCCGAGCACGTCGACTGGGTGATCGCCACCCACGTCCACCTGGACCATGCCGGCGGCGCCGGTCCGCTGATGCGCGAGCTGCCCAGGGCGATGTTCGCGGTGCACCCGGACGGCGCCCGGCACATGATCGATCCCTCCAAACTGGAGGCCAGCGCGCGCGCCGTGTACGGAGCGGACTACGACTGCCACCACGGGCTGCTGGAGCCGATCCCGGAATCCCGCGTGTGCAGGATCGACGACGGCCAGGTGATCGACCTTGCCGGTCGCGCGCTGCGCTGCGTGCACACGCCCGGACATGCCCGCCACCACCTGTCGGTGTGGGATGCGCGCAGCCGCAGCTGGTTCGCCGGCGACACCTTCGGCATCTCCTACCGTGAGCTCGACTCCGCGCGCGGCGCCTTCATCGTCCCGAGCACCTCGCCGGTACAGTTCGACCCGGTCGCGCTCCGCGCCTCCATCCGCCGCCTCCTGGCCGAGGCGCCGGAGGCGGTGTTCGTCACCCATTACGGCCGGGTGACCGGCGTGCAGGAGCTGGGGACGCGACTGATCGCGCAGATCGACGGCATGGTGGACCTGGCCCGCCGCTCCAACGGCAGCCCCGACCGCCACCAGCGCCTGGTGACCGGCCTGGCCCGCAAGTACACCGCCAACGCCCAGCGCCAGGGCATCGTCGATACCGACGAGGTGGTGCGGCTGCTGGAGATGGACATCGAGCTCAACGCCCAGGGGCTGGGTGTCTGGCTCGATCGCCAGTAGCGGTTGGGGGCCGGGGGCGCCGGGTGGGGGTGCCCTCCAGTCTCCATGTCTCCCGGCCGCGGCGGGGCCCGTCAGGTCACAGCCAAGTGAATCGAAGCCACCGCTGCAAATGAGGAATAAAAAGGGCCCGCGCCAAAGACGCGGGCCTTGATGCTCCAGTCGAGCCGGCTCAGTTCGGCAGCGACAGATCGTCCAGCAGCGCCTTGAGGAAGCGCGCCGCCTCGCCGCCCGTGGCGGCGCGGTGGTCGAAGGTCAGCGAGATCGGCATCCGGCGATGCACTTCCACCCCGCCCATCACCGCCACCACATCGTGGCTGAGCTTGCCCGCGCCAACGATCGCCACGCACGGCGGCACCACCACCGGAGTGGCGTAGCGGCCGGCGAACATGCCGAAGTTGGACAGGCTGATCGTGTAGCCCGACAGCTCGCTGGGCGGGATCGAGCGGTCCTCGACCTGCTGGCGCAGGCGCTGGATGCCCGAGCGGATGCCCGCAGCGTCAAGCACGTCGGCGTTGCGCAGGGCCGGCACGAACAGGCCGTCCTCGGTGTCCACGGCGATGCCGATGTCCACGTGCGGGTGCATGGTACGGGTGAGGTTGTCGCCGTCGAACCAGGCGTTGAGCGCCGGCACCGCCTTCGCCGCCGCGCAGATCGCGCGGATCAGGCGCGCGGTGATGTCCTGCTTGCCTTCCCAGGCATGCAGGTCGGCGTCGTCCACCAGCGTGGTCGGCACCACCTTGCTGTGGGCGTCGGCCATCACCCTGGCCATGTTGCGGCGCACGCCCTTGAGCTGCTCGGGCTGGCCGCTGGCGCTGACCGACGGCGGCTGGGTGCGCATCGGCTTGCCGCTGGCGGAGGTGCGGGTGCGGTCGCCGGCGTCGCGCGAGGGGGCCGCTGCCGTGGGCCGGGCCTGGGCCGGCTGTGCGGACGGCGCCGGGGCCTGGCCCCGGCCGCCCATCGGCGCGCTGCCGTCGGCCGCGGCCTTCTTGACGTCGGCCATGGTCACCACGCCGTCCGGGCCGGTGGCGCGCACGCGGGTGATGTCGACCTTGAGCTTGCGGGCCATCGCGCGCACCGCCGGCACCGCCTTGACGCCGCCGATGCTGCTGGCCTGCTCGGTGTGCACGGTGTCGGAGGACTGCATGGCGCCGACCACGGTGCCGGCGTCCTGGCGCACTTCGCCCTCGGGTGCGGGCTTGCCCTCGGCCTCGATCGCACCGCCGTCGTCGGAGGCGACCACGCGGTCGTCCGGCGCCGGGTCCTGGCTGCCCACGCCCTTGTCGCCGCCGCCGTGGTGGTGGCCGGTGTCCTGGCCCTCGGCGCGCTGCGGCATCGAGGGATCCACCTCGAACTCGGCCAGCATGGCGCCGGTGTTGATGACGTCGCCGGCAGCGCCGGCCAGCTTCAGCACCTTGCCCGACACCGGGGACGGCACTTCGACCACGGCCTTGGCGGTCTCCATCGAGACCAGCGCATCGTCCAGGCGGATGGTGTCGCCCTCCTTGACGTTCCACTCGACGATGGTCGCGTCCGGCAGGCCTTCGCCCAGGTCGGGCAGGTAAAAGGTCTTCTTGTTGCTCATGTCGGTTTCCATGGGGCGGGCCGCGGCCCGCCGTTGAAGTCGGGGATCCCGGGGGATCGGGGTGATCAGCCGTGCTGCATGGCGCGTTTGGCCGCCTCGACCACGCGGTCGACGCTGGGCAGGAACTTCATCTCGAGCCGGAACAGCGGGATGTGCGTGTCCGGCCCGGTGACGCGCTCGACCGGGGCCACCAGGTCGTACATCGATTCCTCGGCCAGGCGGGCGGCGATCTCGGCGCCGAATCCGGCGGTCTTGGGTGCTTCCTGCACGATCACGCAGCGGCCGGTACGACTGACCGACTCGGCGATGGTGTCGAAGTCCAGCGGGCGCAGGGTGGCCACGTCGATCACCTCGGCGCTGATGCCCTCGGCGGCGAGTTTGTCGGCGGCTTCCAGCGCCTCCTTCACCTGCGCGCCCCAGGTCACCAGGGTCACGTCGGTGCCGTCGCGCAGCACGTAGCACACGTCCAGCGGCAGCTCCTCACCGTCGTCGGGCACCATCTCCTTGTACTGGCGGTAGATGCGCTTGGGCTCGAAGAAGATCACCGGATCCGGCTCGCGGATCGACGCCAGCAGCATGCCGTAGGCGCGCTGCGGCGAGGACGGCATCACCACGCGCAGGCCCGGCACGTTGGTGAAGATGGCTTCGTTGGCCTCGCTGTGGTGTTCCGGGGCGCGGATGCCGCCGCCCCACGGCACGCGCAGCACCATCGGGCATTCCAGCCGGCCGCGGGTGCGGTAGCGCATGCGCGCGGCGTGGCTGACGATGAAGTCGACCATCGGGTAGACGAAGCCGTCGAACTGGGCCTCGGCGATCGGGCGCATGCCCTGGCTGGCCATGCCCACGGTCAGGCCGGCGATGGTGGTCTCGTCCAGCGGGGTGTCGATGACGCGGTCGGAGCCGAACTGCGCGTGCAGGCCGGCGGTGGCGCGGAACACGCCGCCGTTGACGCCCACGTCCTCGCCCAGCACCACGACGCGCTCGTCGTTGCGCATCTCGTAGGCCATGGCCTGGGTCAGGGCCTCGATCAGGGTGATCGGCTTGGCTTCGGTGGCGCTCATGCCCGGCCCTCCCGTGCGATCGCTGCTTCGCGCTGCTCCAGCAGCTCGGCGGGCGGGTTGGCGTAGAGGTAGTCGAACATGGCTTCCACGGGCTGTACGGGGGTGTTGAGGTAGGCGTCGATCTCCACGTCCACCTTCTGTTCGCACTCGGCGATCCAGGCCTTCTCCTCGTCCTCGCTCCACACGCCGGCGTCGGTGAGGTACTTGCGCAGGCGGATCATCGGTTCACGGGTCCAGCCGTCCTTGACCTCGGCCTCGTCGCGGTAGCGGGTGGCGTCGTCGGCGGTGGTGTGGTCGTGCAGGCGGTAGGTCATCATTTCGATGACGGTGCCGCCTTCGCCGCTGCGGGCGCGTTCCACGGCGCGGCGCATGCCCTCGAGCACGGCGATCAGGTCGTTGCCGTCCACCTGCAGGCAGTGCAGGCCGCCGGCGATGCCCTTCTGGGCCAGGGTCTCGGCGCCGGTCTGGGCGTGGCGGGGCACGGAGATGGCCCAGCCGTTGTTGATCACGCACAGCACCAGCGGGGCCTTGTAGGCGCCGGCGGAGTTGAGCGCGGCGTAGAAGTCGGTCTTCGACGAGCCGCCGTCACCGCAGCAGGCCACGGCGACGCGGTCCTGCTTGCGCAGCTTGAACGACAGCGCGGCGCCGGCGGCCATCAGGCACTGGGTGGAGATGGGCACGCTCCAGGGGTAGTCGCCCCTGGGGCCCTGAAAATCGTTGCCGCGTTCGTCGCCGCCCCAGTAGAGGAGCACTTCGCGGGGCTGGACGCCGCGCATGAACTGGGCGCCGTATTCGCGGTAGCTGGGGGCGAAGACGTCGTCTTCGCGCATGGAGGCGCCGATGCCGACGTGGGCGGCTTCGTGGCCGAGGCTGGCGGCGTAGGTGCCGAGCTTGCCGGTGCGCTGGAGCTTGATTGCCTTGCTGTCGAAGGTGCGCACGAACAGCATCTGCTTGAACAGGGGAACCAGCTTCTTCGGATCCCGGAATGCCTCGGGGAGTTCGCCGACGGTTTTGCCGTCGGGTCCGAGGTACTGCAGGTATTCGATCTCGAATTTGGCGGCGAGAGTCATGGAATCAGGGGGTTTGGGACAAGACCGCCATTCTAGCTGGTCCGGGT
>JAAYXJ010000137.1 GCA_012515985.1 Gammaproteobacteria bacterium | reverse complement strand
GCAACGGCAAGACCGCCACCTTCATGCCCAAGCCGCTGGTGGGCGACAACGGCAGCGGCATGCACGTGCACCAGTCGCTGGCCAAGGGCGGCGAGAACCTGTTCTCCGGCGACGGCTATGGCGGCCTGAGCCAGACCGCGCTGTGGTACATCGGCGGGGTGTTCAAGCATGCACGCGCAATCAACGCCTTCGCCAACGCTTCCACCAACAGCTACAAGCGCCTGGTGCCGGGCTTCGAGGCGCCGGTCATGCTGGCGTACTCGGCCCGCAACCGCTCGGCCAGCTGCCGGATCCCGTACGTGGCCAACCCCAAGGCGCGGCGCGTGGAGCTGCGCTTCCCCGACCCGATCCAGTCCGGCTACCTCACCTTCACCGCGCTGCTGATGGCGGGCCTGGACGGCATCCGCAACCAGATCGACCCGGGCGGCCCCAGCGACAAGGACCTCTACGACCTGCCGCCGGAAGAGGAGAAGCTGATCCCGACCGTGTGCGCCTCGCTGGATGAAGCGCTGCGCGCGCTGGACGCCGACCGCGAGTTCCTCAAGGCCGGCGGGGTGATGAGCGACGACTTCATCGACGCCTACATCCAGATGAAGATGAAGGAGGTCACCGCCTACCGCGCCGCCACCCACCCGCTGGAATACCAGATGTACTACGCCGGCTGAGGCCCGGCCGGCCCCGTGCGCGGCGGCGCGGCATGCCTCCCGCCGCCAAATGCGATGTAATGGCGCGCCCGGTTGCCAAGGGCGCACCATGCTCCGTCTTGCCGTTCTGCTTGCCTGTTCGCTGGCGCTGGCCGCCTGCACCCATGCGCCGCCCCGCAATCCCATGGCCCAATGGGTGCCCTCGCCGAACTTCAATGCGCGCGCGCCGGCGCTGATCGTGGTCCACTTCACGCAGCAGGAATCTGTGGAGCAGAGCCTGCGCACGCTCAGCACCGGCAACAGCCACGGGCCGGTGAGCTCGCACTACCTGATCGGCAAGGACGGCCGCCTGTACCAGCTGGTGGCCGACGGGCACCGGGCCTGGCACGCCGGGGCGGGCAGCTGGGGCGGGCTGACCGACGTCAACTCGTTCTCGATCGGGATCGAGCTGGACAACAACGGTCGCGAACCCTTCAGCGAGCCGCTGATCGACACCTTGCTTGTGCTGCTCGAGGACCTGTGCACGCGCTGGAACATTCCCCGCGAGGCGGTGATCGGCCATTCGGACCTGGCGCCCACGCGCAAGGTCGACCCGGGCCCGCTGTTTCCCTGGAAGCGGCTGCATGAAGCCGGCTTCGGCATCTGGCCCGACCCGGCACTGATGACCGACCCGCCGGAGGGATTCGACGCGCTGCTGGCGCTGCGGCTGATCGGCTATTCCGTCGATGAGCCCGAAGCCACCGTCCGCGCGTTCCGCCACCGTTTCCGCGGCATGGAGGGCACCGCGCTGGACGGCGAGGACCTGCGGATCCTGCACGCGCTCACCCGCCAGCTGGTCGCCGGCGGGCGTTGAACAGCGAACGGCGCCTTGCCAGCGGCTGGGCGGACCTGGCTGGCGAAGGGCGCCTGCCGCGACTGGTGCTGCTGGCGCTGGGGATCTGGCTCAATGCCGCCGACACCCTGGTGGCGGCCACGATCATGCCCAGCGTCGGCCGCGACCTGGGCGGACACGCGTGGTTCGGCTGGGCGACCGCGGGATTTTTGCTGGGCGCGATCGTTGCGGGGGCCAGCGCCGGCCGGATGTCGGAAGTGCTTGGCCTGCGCAGGGCGATGGTGGTGGCGGGGATCACCTTTGCCGTGGGCTGCCTGCTCGGGGCGCTGGCGCCGGACATGGCGTGGTTCCTGGCGGGGCGCCTGGTCCAGGGTGTGGGGGCGGGCTGGGTGGCGGGGCTGTCGATGGTGGCGATCGCGGTGCTGTTCCCGCCGCGCCACCTGGCCAGGGTGTTCGCCTGCACGGCCGCCGTCTGGGGGGTGGCGACCCTGCTTGGCCCGCTGCTGGGGGGACTGTTCGCCGAAGCGGGGAACTGGCGCGGCGTGTTCTGGCTGTTCGCGGGCCAGGCAATTGTGTTCTGCGCGGCGGCGCCGTGGCTGCTGGCCGATACCGCGGCCCCGCGCCGCGGCGGCCGGGTGCCGGGGCGGCAGCTTGCGGTACTGGCCGCAGGCGTTGGCCTGGTGGCACTGGCCGACATCGCGCGCCTGCCGTGGCTGAAGGTGGCCATGGTGCTGCTGGGGCTGGCGGTGCTGGCCGGGCTGCTGCGGCTGGATGCGCGTGCGCCGGTGCGTCTGCTGCCGCTGGGCGCCACCGATCCGCGCACCGCCATCGGCGCGGGGTACGGGGCGATGTTCGCCCTGATGGCCTCGGCGATGGGTCTGACGGTGTACGCGCCGGCCCTGCTGCAGATCCTCCACGGGCTGTCGCCGCTGTGGGCGGGCTATGTGATTGCGGCCCAGGCGATGGCCTGGACGCTGGCCGCGTTCGCGATCGCCGGCGTCGACGGTGGCCCGGCCGAGCGCCGCTGCATCCGCACGGGCGCGGCCCTCATCGGCGTGGGGCTGCTGGCCATGATGCTCGCGCTGCCGCGGGCGCCGCTGTGGGCGGTGGTGTCGGCGGCCGCGGTCATGGGCTCCGGGTTCGGCCTGTCGTCAAGCCTGATGAACCGCCGCATCCTGGGCATGCTGGAGGGCGACGACCGCGCAACCGGCGCTTCCGCCTTCATCGCCGTGCGCCAGAGCGGCGGCGCGGTTGGCGCCGCGATCGCCGGCGCAGCCGCCAATGCGGTAGGCTTCGGCGCAGCGCCCGGCCTGGCCAGCGCCCAGGCCGCTTCCACCTGGGTCTTTGCCACCGGGCTGCCGTTCGCGGCGCTGGGTGCATGGGCCGCGTGGCGCCTGACGCGCCGTTCATGAAATCGCCGCTATCGTCGCCCGCGGGTCCCATCTTGCTGTCACCCATGCGCCCAGCCCTGTTGATCGCCGCCTCGATCCTTGCCGGATGTGCCTCGGGCCCGCCGCCGCGGGCTGTGCCGGCCGCCGCCCAGCCGGGGCCCGCCGCGCCGGTGGAGTTCGCTGAAACCGGAACCGCCAGCCGGGCCGAGGCGATCCTCGCGTCGGCATCGGGCAGCCTGGTCAGCGGCCGCACCACCCTGCACGCCGAAGCGGGCGCGGTGCGGGTCACCGGGGAGGTGGGCGGCCTGGTGCCCCACGGCGCCCACGGGCTGCAGGTGCATGAAAAAGGCGATTGCAGCGCCGCCGACGCCAGCAGCGCGGGCCCGTTCTTCAACCCGCTGGAAGGCTTCCAGCAGCGCGGACACGTCGGTGCGCACCCGGGCCGGATCTTCGCCGACGGCCGCGGCGTCGCCCAGGTGGACCTGCTGATTCCCGGGGCGGTGCTGGGCGGTGGGTCTGCCAACGACATCGCCGGCCGCTCCCTGCTGGTGCTGGGCGCCACGCCCACCGCCTTCAGCGCCCGCGTGGCCTGCGGGGAGATCACGATCCCCGATGACGCGCCGGGGACAGCCGACGGGGTATAAG
>JAAYXJ010000136.1 GCA_012515985.1 Gammaproteobacteria bacterium | reverse complement strand
GGTGCCGATCGGCACCGGCGAGTTGCGGATGATCCACTCGCGGGTCTCGTGGATGTGCTTGCCGGTGGACAGGTCCATCACGTTGTCCGCGCCCCAGCGGATCGCCCACACCAGCTTCTCCACCTCCTCGGCGATGCCCGAGGACACCGCGGAGTTGCCGATGTTGGCGTTGATCTTGGTCAGGAAATTGCGGCCGATGATCATCGGCTCGCTCTCGGGGTGGTTGATGTTGCAGGGCAGGATCGCGCGGCCGCGGGCGATCTCGTCGCGTACGAACTCGGGCGTGATCCGCGCCGGAATCGAAGCACCGAACGATTGTCCGGGGTGCTGGTCCAGCAGCCCGCCCGCGTCGGCCAGCGCTTCAAGCCGCTGGTTCTCGCGGATCGCCACGTACTCCATTTCCGGGGTCACGATGCCGCGCCGGGCGTAGTGCATCTGGGTGACATTGGCGCCGTCCCTGGCCCGGCGCGGCAGCGCGCGCGCGGGGAAACGCACCCCATCGAGCCTGGAGTTGGTTTCGCGCGCGCGCCCGAACTCCGAAGTCAGCGCCGGCAGCGCTTCCGTATCCCCGCGCTCGGCGATCCAGCCCGCGCGCAGCGCCGGCAGGCCCGCCGACAGGTCGATGCGCGCATCCGGGTCCGTGTACGGGCCGGAGGTGTCGTACACCGTGATCGGCGGATTGTCCTCGCCGCCGAACAGGGTCGGGGTCGCGGTCTGCACGATCTCGCGCATGGCCACGCGCAGGTCCGGGCGCGAGCCCGCGGCGAAGACCTTGCGCGAACCCGGGATCGGCCGGGTGACGGAGTCGGAAAGCTGCTGGGCCTGCTGCTGCAGGAGGGAGGGCATGGCGTTCATCGGCATCGTCCTGTTGTGGGCGGAACGAAGCGGCGGCGCATGCTGCTTGCCGACCACCATCGGCGTGCGGTGGTGGTGCGGCGCAATCCTGCAAAGCTTCCCTACGCCGGTATGGGCCGGATCAGGTTCGAAGGGTCTGTCTCAACCGCGCCGTGCCGGCGCGATACCCCCGCTTCAGGCGGGGATTTAACCACAGTCGCGCCCGTTGGGCTCCGGAAGGCCACGCCGCCTGGACCCTGGCCGTATGATGCCCGGCCATGGCCCCTGCTTCCCAAACCATTCGCGCACGCGCCCCGGCCGGGGTCGGCAACATCGGCGTGGGCTTCGACCTGCTGGGCCATGTGTTCGAAGGACCTGGAGACATTGCAGCGGTGCGCGCGATCAGCGAGCCGGCAGTGCGCATCGAGATCATTGCCGGCAGCGCGCCCGGCGCGGAGCGGATCCCGCTCGACCCCGACCGCAACACCGCGGGCCGCGCACTGGCCGCGCTGCGCAGGGAATTGGACCTGCGGCACGGCTTCGCCGTCACGCTGGAGAAAGACATTCCGCTGGGCTCGGGGATGGGCGGCTCGGCGGCTTCATGCGTCGCGGCGCTGGTTGCAGCCAACGCCCTGCTGGATGAGCCACTTGACCGCCACGCCCTGTATCCCTTCGCGTTGGAGGGCGAGTCGGTGGCCAGCAACAGCCGCCAGGGAGACAACGTCGCCCCCATGCTGCTGGGCGGCGTCGTCCTGGCCACCGCCACGCGGATGATCCCGCTGGCCGTGCCCGACTGGCTGTATTGCGTGGTGGTGCATCCGGGGCAGGTGCTGGAAACCCGCCGCGCCCGCGAGGTGCTCGTTGAACCCTACCCGCTGCAGCAGGTCACTGCGTACGGCGCCTGCCTCGCCCAGTTCGTGCTCGGCCTGGAACGCGGCGACGCGGAACTGATCCGTGCCGGACTGCGCGACCTGCTGGTCGAGCCGCGCCGCGCGCCGCTGGTGCCGGGTTTCGACCGCGCCAAGGCGGCGGCGCTGGACCACGGCGCGCTCGGGTCCAGCCTGTCGGGCGCAGGCCCCGCGGTGTTCGCATGGTTCCAGTCCCGGCCCGCCGCGGACGCCGGGGCCCGGGCCATGCGCGAAGCCTTCCATTCCGCTGGATTCCCCGCCCGCAGCTGGGTCTCACCCGTCGCGGCGCCCGGGGCACGGCTCATCGAGTCCGATCCATGACCCTGCTCATCATCTACGTGCTGCTGGCCTTGGGCGTTTCCTTCCTCTGCTCGATCCTGGAAGCGTCGCTGCTGACGATCACCCCCACCCAGATCCAGGCAGGCAAGGCGCAGGGCAAGCGCTGGGCCAATGTGTACGAGACCATGAAGGCCGACGTGGACCGCCCGCTCGCGGCCATCCTCACCCTCAACACCGTCGCCCACACCATGGGCGCCGCGACCTCACCCGGCCAATCGTCTCGACCCTGGACCGGATGCCGGTGGACGGGCTGTTCCGCAACATGATCGCCGACGGCCACCACATCATGCTGGTGGTCGACGAGTACGGGGTGGTGCTCGGGATCGTGACCCTGGAGGACGTGGTCGAAACCGTCTTCGGCTTCGAGATCGTGGATGAGCTCGACGAAGTCCCGGACCTGCGCGAATACGCCCGCGAGCTGTGGCACGCGCGCGCCCGGCGCAGCGGGGTGGCGGTGGCCGAGGTCGACGTGGACCCGCCAGGGTCCTCCCGCTCCTGATCCGGCGCTACTGCCCGGACCCGGTCGCCCTGATTGCTGGACCGGCGGGTTCAGTAAGCATTTACAGAACCGGCAGGTATCATATTCCGCGCAATGAGCACTCCGCAGCCATCCAGCAAGGACATCCGGCAGCCCTCACCGGGGCCAGGTCGGCCCAAGGACCTCGCCAAGCGCGCCGCGATACTTGAAGCGGCCGAGCGCATGTTCCTGCGCCATGGCTACGAGGGCGTGAGCATGGACCAGATCGCCGCCGCGGCCGGGGTCTCCAAACTCACCGTCTACAGCCATTTCGGCGACAAGGGCGCGCTTTTCACCGAAGCCGCCCGCTCCTGGTGCGAGCAGCAGATGCCCGTTTCGCTGTTCGAGCGCGCGCCGCACCTGCCGGTGCGCGAGCGGCTGATGGACATTGCCCACAGCTATTTCACCATGGTCTGCTCGCCCGAGGCCGTCGCCGGTCACCGGCTGCTGTGCTCGCCCCAGATGGTGGAAAAGCAGCTGGCCCGCCTGTTCTGGGAAGCCGGGCCGGAGCGGGTGCAGGCCGAGTTCGCGCGCTTCCTGGAACGGCGCATCGCCGTTGGTGACCTGGTCATCAACGACGTCCAGCACGCGGCCGGCCAGTTCTTCGCCCTGGTCAGGGGCGACCTGCATTCACGGCTGGTGTTCGACTGCGACGACGGCGAACCCGGCCACGCCCGGCAACAGGCGCACCTGGAGGCCGCGGTGGACATGTTCCTGCGGGCTTATGGCGCGCGGGATCCGGCACAATGAGCCGCCCCACGGGCGCCGTGCCCACCGGCCCGGTGACTTCCGGCACTCAGCCGCCCGCGACGCCGGCGGCGATGCTGTATCCGGCGCCGTTGCGCCGGCCCCGGTAAACTTGCGTCCCCCGCGATCGAGACCGCCAAAGATGACGATTGACTACGCCCAAGCCCGCGCCGCCATGGTCGAACAGCAGGTCCGCCCCTGGTGGGTGCTGGACAAGCGCGTGCTTGAGGTGCTGGCCAGCCTTCCGCGCGAAGAATTCGTTCCCGCGGCCCACCGCGCGATCGCCTATGCCGACCTGGAGATCCCGCTCGGCCACGGCCAGCGCATGCTCAAGCCGGTGGTCGCCGGACGTGCGCTGCAGGCCCTCCTGCCGCAGGACGGCGAGGAGGTGCTGGAGATCGGCACCGGCAGCGGCTACGTCACCGCCTGCCTCGGCCGGCTGTCCCGCGAGGTGCACAGCCTGGAGCGGATACCGGAACTTGCCCAGGCCGCCCAGCAGCGCCTGCGCGCGCTGGGCGTGGGCAATGCCAGCGTCGAGCACGCCGACGCGTTCAGCTGGGACACCAGCCGCCGCTTTGATGCAATCTTCGTGACCGCCGCCGTGGACGAGGTGCCCGCGCGCTTCCTCCAGTGGCTGCGCCCGGGCGGCCGCATGTTCATCGTGCACGGCCGCGCGCCGGTCATGGAAGCGGTGCTGGTGCATCGCGGCGACGGCGACGGCGTCAACGCCGACCGCACCGAGTCGTTGTTCGATACCGAACTGGATTACATGGCCGGCGCGGAGCCGGCCGCCGAATTCCACCTGTAACCGCCTCCTCCCGACCCCCGGGTTCCCATCCGGAAGGGTCCGTACGGAAACCACAAGGATCTTCCCCATGCTGCGCCGCCTTCCCCTAGCACTCGCCCTCGCCTTCGCCGCCGCGCCGGCTGCCGTACAGGCCCAGGACCTGCTGCAGGCCTATGAAATGGCCCGCACCAGCGATCCGGTCCTGTCGATCTCCGAATCCCAGCGCGACATCGCCCGCGAAGGCCGCGTGCAGGCCCGCGCGCAGCTGCTGCCCTCGCTCAGCGGTTCGGCGTCCATCAGCCGCGACTACGTGGCCGGCCAGTCCGGCGACGCGCGCGGGCGCCGCTGGGGCGTGGGCCTCCAGCAGACCGTGTTCGACCTGGGGCAGATCGCCAACTACCGTGCCCAGCGCGAGCTCGACCAGGGCGCCGGCTACGACCTGGAGGCTGCCAACGACGAGCTGATCACCCGCACCTCGGCCGCCTACTTCGACGTGCTGGTGGCCATCGAGACCCTCGCCGCGGCGGTGGCCGCAGAGGAAGCGCTGCAGAAGCAGTACGACTTCGCCGACCGCCGGCTGGAAGTGGGACTGGCGCCGATCACCGACGTCCACGAAGCGCGCGCCCAGTTCGACAGCGCCCGCGCCAACGTGCTGCTGGCCCGCAACGCGCTCGAGGACGCCTACCAGGCGCTGGCCGAGATCACCGGCCAGCCGCTGCGCGAGCTGCGCGCGCTGCCGGAGGACTTCCAGCCCACCCTGCCGACGGATGGTGGAGTCGAGGAGTGGGTGGCCACCGCGTTCGCGCAGAACCCGACCCTGCGCGCGGCCGAGTACGACACCCGGGCCGCCGCCCACGGCGTCACCGCCGCCCGCGCCCAGCATCTGCCGCGCATCACCCTGGGCGCCGACTACGGCAACAGCTCGGCGTGGGGTGACCTGAGGACGGGGGGTGTCGACCCCGCGCTGCGCGACAGCGAGGGCTACGGCGTCGGCCTGAACCTGACGGTGCCGCTGTTCGCCGGCGGGGCGATCCGCTCCGGCGTGCGCGAGGCGATCGCCCGGCGCGACATCTCGGAGGAACAGCTCGAGGCCACACGCCGCTCGCTGGAGCGCAGCACCCGTGCCGCCTACAACGCGGTGGTGGCTGGCGTGAGCGAGGTCGAGGCGCGCAGGCAGGCCGTGATCTCGGCGCGCAGCGCCTACGAGGCCTCACAGGTGGGACTGGAAGTCGGCACCCGCACCGTGGTCGACGTGCTGATCAACCAGCAGAACCTGTTCAACGCGGAAAGCGACCTGGCACTGGCCCGCTACCGCTTCCTGCAGAGCCGGCTGCTGCTGGCCCAGGCCGCCGGCACCCTGGACATCAGCGACCTGCAGCAGATCAACAGCCTGCTGACCGTCGCCGCCGACTCCCACCTGGAGCCGTCGGAAGACTCCGGCCAGTAATCTGCGCAGGGCAGCGCGCCCCGCCGGCTCAGTCCGGCGGAGGCTGCGCGAGGTCCCGCCTGACCACGGCAAGCGTGCGCTCGACGGCGCCGCGACCCTCCTCCACCAGCGCCAACGCGGCGTCGGCCATGCGCCGGCGCCGCTGCGGGTCGGCGAGCAGCGCTTCCAGTTCCGCGTGGACGGCGTCGACGTCGCGGCCCACGCACAGTGCATCCACCTCGCGCAGCCGCCGGGCGATGTCGGCAAAGTTGTGCAGGTGCGGGCCGGTGACCATGGCGGTCCCGGTGGAGGCCGGCTCAAGCAGGTTGTGCCCGCCCACTTCCTGCAGGCTGCCGCCCACGAAGGCGACGTCGGCGCAGGCGTAGAAACTCGCCAGCTCCCCCAGGGTATCGATCACGAACACGGCGTCCCCGGCGTCCGGCTCGCGCGTCAGGGTCCGGGTGGCGGTGCGCATGCCCGCGTCGACCGCCTGCTGGGTCACCGCGCGGAAGCGCTCCGGGTGGCGCGGCGCCCACAGCAGCAGCAGGTCCGGCCACCGCTTCCTGAGCCGGGCGTGGAGCTCCAGCACGGGACCTTCCTCGTCGACGTGCGTGCTGGCCGCGATCCAGACCGGACGGTCGCCCGCCCGTTCGCGGAACCCGGCGGCGAAACGGGCCCATTCCGGATCCGGCTCGATGTCGTACTTGAGGTTCCCGGTCACGGTCACCTGTTCCTCCAGCGCACCGAGCCGGCGGAAGCGGCGGCCGTCCTCCGCCGACTGCGCGGCGATCCCGCGCACCGTGCGCAGCGCCCGCCCCACCAACGGGCGCAGGGTGCGGTAGCCGCGCAGCGAACGTGCCGAGAGCCGGGCGTTGACGATGTACACCGGCACCCCGTGGTCGCGGCAGCAGAACAGCAGGTTCGGCCACAGCTCGGTTTCGACGATCAGGCCCAGCCGCGGCTGGTAGTGGTCGAGGAAGCGGCGCACCGCCCCGGACAGGTCGTATGGCAGGTAGCAGTGCTCCACGCGTTCGCCCCAGAGGCTGGTGACCCGCGCCGAGCCGGTCGGGGTGATGGTGGTCACCAGCAGGCGCATCCCGGGGCGCGAGGCAAGCAGCGCGTCCACCAGCGGCGCGGCCGCGTTCACCTCGCCCACCGACACCGCATGGACCCACAGCGTGGCGCGGTGGGGTTCATCGGGGTAGGAGGCATAGCGCTCGCGCCAGCGATACAGGTACTCGACCTGGCGGAAGCCACGCCAGATCAGGTGATAGACCGTCACCGGCACCAGCACGTAGAGCGCAGCGGAATACAGGCCGCGCAGCAGGCGTTCGACGAGGGCTTCGCGCATCGCGCAAGGATACCCGTTGCCCGGCGGCCCGGCCCTCTACAATCCTGCGCATGAATACCCGCGACCACTCCTCCCCGCCGCCGCTGGCGCCACGACACTGGCCGACGTGGCTGGGCATCGGGTTGATGGCGGCGGCGGCGCGGATCCCATGGCCCGTGCAGCGCGCGCTCGGGCGCGGGCTGGGCGGGGCGCTGCGCCTGCTGCTGGGCAGCCGCAGGCGCATCGCCGCGCGCAACCTGGAGCTGTGCTTCCCCGAGCTGGACGCCAAGGCGAGACAGCGGCTCCTGCGCCGGCATTTCGCGTCCCTGGGCATCGGGCTGTTCGAGTTCGCGCGCGCCTGGTGGGGTTCGGTGGAGCCACTGCGGCGGGGACTGGAGGTGGAAGGCCTGGAACACATGGAGGGCGCGCGCAGGGACGGGCGCGGCGTCATCGTGGTGTCCGGGCACTTCACCACGCTGGAAGTGTGCGGGCGGCTGATGTGCGACCACGTGCCGCTGGCGGGGATGTACCGCCCGCACGCGCAGCCGGCGATGGAATGGGCGGTGCGCCGCGGCCGCGCACGCTATGCGGCGGCGATGTTCCCGAAGCAGGACCTGCGGGGCAGCGTGCGCCACCTCAAGCGGGGGGGCCTGCTGTGGTACGCGCCGGACCAGGACCCGAGCCGCGGCGACGCGGTCTTCGTGCCCTTCTTCGGCCAGCCGGCCCACAGCCTCACATCCACCCACCAGCTGGCGCGGATGTCCGGCGCGGCGGTGGTACTGTTCGGGCACCGGCGCCGGGAGGACGGCGGCTATACGCTGCGGTTCTCACCTGCGTTGGAGGATTTTCCCTCCCGCGATGCAACGGCCGACACCGCACGGGTCATCGCCGGCATCGAGCAGATGGCGCGTGCCGCCCCTGACCAGTACCTGTGGATCCACCGCCGCTTCAAGCGCCGCCCCGACGGCGGGGACGTCTACGCCGGTTCGTAGGCAGGTTCACCGGCCCGCTGCGGCTCCTCGCGGGCCAACAGGCTGCCCGCATACAGCGCCGCGAGCATCAGGGTGAGCCCGCCCCAGAACGTGGAATAGAACGCCAGGTGCGTGTTGAACGGGAACACGGTCACCGTCAGCGCCAGCATCGCCGGCCGCGCGCGGTCGCGGGCGTCCTGGTCGGCAAAGCGCCAGGCGCGCCACGCCAGCGCCGCCCCCGCCAGCCACAGCAACAGGCCGAGGATGCCGGTTTCACTGAGCACCTCGAGCACGATCTGGTGCGCGTGCAGCGCCGGTCCTTCGCCCCATGCGGGGATGTCCTCCGGGGCGGGGTCGCAGGCCGGGTAGGCGGCGCGGAACCCGCGCACGCCAACACCGTTGACCGGGCTCTCGCGCACCATGCACAGCGCCGCTTCCCAGATCCGCAGGCGGCCTGACAGGGCGATGTCAACGCCGGATTCGTCGGCGGTGGCGAGCTGGGCGGTGCGCTGCACGCGTTCGCGCACTTCAGGCGAGCCCAGGGTCAATGCCGCAAGCACCGCGGCACCCCCCGCGAAGACGGCCAGCATCCGCTTCCAGCCCAGCAGCCCCCAGCCCGAGAACACCAGCACCAGCGCGAAGGTGATCCACGACGCGCGGGCGCCCGCCAGCAGCACCACCACCCCGATCGCGGCGGCCGCAACCACCCAGCCCGCGGTCCCCCAGCGCCGGGCCACCGGATACAGGACGAACGGCGAGAGGCTCGCCAGCACCAGGCCGATCTTGAGGTTGCACGGGCCAAGCACCCCGCCCAGCCGGTCCGCGGCGGCGATGTCTTCGGCCGAGCACATCGGCCGGCCGCTGATCAGGTGCTTGAGGCCGTCGATGCCGAAGAACAGCGGGCTGGTGCCCACGAATGCCTCTGCCAGCCCGTCCAGAGTCCACGCGGCCACGATCACCGCCAGGCCGATGAACGTGATCCGCCGTCCCCGCGCATTGGCGACCGCCGACGCCACCAGCCACAGGAATGGCAGGTAGCGGATATCGGCGACCGCTTCCCGGACCGCCCGGGGCCCGTCCACGGCGCCGACCACCGAGAACACCTCCGGCAGCCAGTATGCGCAGAACAGCACCGTGGTCAGCGCCCATGCCTGGACGCTGAGCAGCGCGGTTCCGTTGGCGAAACGCGCCCGCAGCAGCAGCACGATCGCCGCCAGGGCGCCGAGCACCATCACCCCTTCGGCATATCCCGGGGCCGGCCACAGGGCCACGAAGGCGAGCACGAAATGCGGCGACCAGCGCCAGCCGGGCACGGTCGCGCTGGTTTCAGCGGTGGGCGAGTTCGTCATATACGGCGAGCGTGGCGTCCTGCATGGCGGACAGGGTATAGGGGATCCGTGCCGGTGGCGCGGGCGGTTGGCGCAGCAGCTCCCGGGCGCGACCGGCCAGCAGCTGCAGGTCGAACCCGGGCGTGGCACCCTGCGGCTGCAGTTCGCGCAGCAGCTCGCCGACGCCGCCGTGGTCCCACCCCAGCACCGGCCGGCCCACCGACAGGGCCTCCAGGACCGTGCGGCCGAACGCCTCCGGCTTGCGCGACAGCTGCAGGACCAGGTCGCTGGCGGCGTAGGCCTCGGCGACGAGGCCCGTGGGCGGCGTCATCGCCACCACGTGGGCAACGCCCAGGCGCGCGGCTTCGCGCTCGAGTTCCTGCAGGTAGCGGCCCCGGCCCTGTTCGCGCGCGCCCGGCATCCAGAGCCGCGCGTCGAGGCCATCGGCACGCAGCGCGGCCAGCAGGGCCAGGGCATCGGCGTGCCCCTTCAAGCGCGTACCCCGTCCGGGCAGCAGCAGCAGCGGCCCGTTGCCGTCGAGCTGCGGGTACTGTTCCGCCGCACGCGCCCGCGCCGCGGCATCGGGATGTGGCCGCCGGGCGAACGCGTCCGGGTCCAAACCCCTTGGGATCACCCGCAACCGGGCCGGGTCGGTGCGCGGATAGTGCTCCATCACATGGGCCCGCACGGTTTCCGAAACGCAGATCACGCGCTCCCCGCGGGCCATGATCGCGCTGTAGCGCGATGGGGAATTGAGTCCGTGCACCGTGGTCACGAAGTGCGGCCGCGTCCCGCGCGGCAGCCGCTGCAGGGCCTTCCAGCCGATCCACGCCGGGAGCCGGGAGCGTGCGTGCACGATGTCGGCCTGGAGCTCGACGAACAGCCGCCGCAGTCGCGGCACGTGGCGGAACGTGAGCGGGGACTTGCGGCCGATGTCCAGGGCCACGTGTCCGGCGCCGGTCACCTCCAGCTCCGGCAACAACCGGCCGCCGGCCGAGACCACCACCGCCCGGTGGCCCGCGGCGGCCAGCGCCTGGGAGATTTCAAGGGTGGAGCGTTCCACCCCGCCTGATCCGAGTGCCGGCAGCAGCTGGACCACCGTCAGGCGCTGGCGGCCGGGCATGGCGGATCCTTCCGCGGACCGCGGCTTCAGTCCACCAGGACGAAGTGGGCGCTGCAATAGGGGCAGTCGGTCTCGCCGCCGTCGCCCTCGATCGGCAGGTATACGCGCGGGTGCGAGTTCCACACCGCCATCGACGGCAGCGGACAGCTCAGCGGCAGGTCGCTGCGGCGGACCTCGTAGGTCTGGCGGGCATTGGCCTGCTCGGATTGGGCGGGAACTGCGGACATGGCGGGATACGGATGGATGGACCGGCCCCCAGTTTAACCCTTCCGCCGCCCGCGGGTACCGGGCAGCGGGCGTTTCAGCCGATCCAGCCGCACGCCGCGGCCCGCCGCGCATACCAGAACAGGAAGCCGGCGATCGCGATCAGCAGGATGCCCAGCGGCAGCCCGGCCGCGCCCGAAACCTGCCACGCCGGCGTGCGCACGTAGATGCCCACCATGTTCGCCACCACGGCGGCCAGGGAAGCTGCGAACGCCGCGACGGCCCAGCGCCTGCGCAGCAGCAGCCCGAAGGCACCCAATGCCCCGCCGAAGACGCCCACGGCATAGGCCACGGTCAGCCAGGCCGGCATGGCCTCGTAGACCATGCGCCGTTCGTCCGGCATGGCGGCAACCTGCTCGGCGCTCAGCCCGGTCTGCATGATGAACATCACCACGCCCACCAGGTTCCAGAACAGGGCCAGCTAGGCGATCACGCGCAGGCTGGCGGGTGCGTTTGAAGTCTTCATGTGCCTCCCCTCCGCTGGCCAGTGTACGCGCGCCGCCGCCCGCTAGAGCCAGCCCTTCTGGCGCGCCAGCCGGTGCGCCTCGATCCGGTTGCCCACGCCGAGCTTGCCGATTGCCTCTGAAAGGTAGTTGCGCACCGTACCGGGCGACAGCCCCAGCTGCCCGGCGATCTCCCCGGCCGAGCGCCCTTCCCCGGCCAGCCGCAGCACCTGGCGCTCGCGGTCATTGAGCGGATCGGCCTCCGACCAGGCCTCCAGGGCGAGCTGCGGGTCGATGGCCCGCGCGCCGCCCTGCACCTTGCGCAGCGCGGCGGCAAGCTCTCCGGCCGGCGCGTCCTTGAGCAGGTAGCCGGAGACGCCCGCGTCCAGGGCACGGCGCAGGTAGCCGGGACGGGCAAAGGTGGTGACGATCACCACCTTCACCGGCAGTTCGTGGCGCTGGATGCGCTGGGCAAGCTCCAGTCCGGTCAGGCCCGGCATTTCTATATCGGTGACGAGCAGGTCGGGGCGCAGGCGCTGCAGCTCGCGCCAGGCGGTCTCGCCGTCGGCGCAGGCACCGAGCACCTCGATGTCTGGCTCCAGGCCCAGCAGCGCCGAGAGTGCGCCGCGCACCATCGCCTGGTCCTCGGCCAGCAGGATCCGGATCATCCACGCAAACTACCAGACCGCCCCGGCGGGCGCGGCGCGGCGGCCTGGGGGTCGTCGTTGGCCGCCAGCGGCACGCGCACTTCGATGCGGGTTCCCCCGTGCGCCCCGGGGCCGATGTCCAGGCGGCCGCGGGCACCCTCCACCCGTTCGCGCATGCCGGCCAGCCCGGTGCCGGGCACGATCGCACCGCCGCGCCCGTTGTCTTCCACCAGCAGCACGGCCTCGCCGCCCTCGATCGCAAAGCGCGCCATGGCCGCGCTCGCGCGCGCATGGCGCTGGATGTTGGTGGCCGCTTCGCGCACGGTGAGCGCAAGCACCGACTCCACCGCCGGCGGCAGCGCCGCACCGTCGCAGCCGGCGCCCAGTTCGTAGTCGAACTCGACCCCGCCCGTTTCCAGCAGCAGGCGGGCCGAAGCCAGTTCGCCAGCCAGGCCGGCCGCGCGGATCCCGCTGACGGCCCGGCGCACCTGGTCCAGCGCGTGGCGGGCACCGCTGGCAACCTCGCCGATCTCGCGCCGCGCCGCCTCCGGGTCCCGCGCGACCAGGCGCGCAGCCAGGTCCGACTTCAGCGCCACCATCGACAGCGTGTGCCCCAGCAGGTCGTGCAGGTCGCGACCGATGCGCTCGCGCTCGGCTGATGCGGCCAGGCGCCGCACCTCATCCTGCGACAGCTTCAGGGCGGCGTCCGCGCACTCGCGCATGTGCTCGACCTGCACCACCGCCCCCACGATCAGCGTGACCAGGGGCATCCACACCACGGCCTGCCACGGATACCCCAGGAGCATCGCGTAGGCGACGAAGCCGACGCCCAGCAGCAGCACCTGCCCGAGCGCCACCCAGACCGGCCGCCTGCCGTGTATGTGCAGGAACACGCAGCCGAACACGAAGTACGACATGCCCGAGGGGTACCAGGGCAGCAGGGCCACGCACAGCGCGATCATCCCCAGCGCGTAGCGCCACGCCGAGCGCGCCGGCGCGAACAGCACCCGCACGTACAGGAACAGGAACAGCGGATACGACAGCGCTGTCAGCAGCGCCCATCGGGCGCTGTAGCCGCCCGGCGCGAATGCGGGGGTGATGAACACCCACGCCGACCACAGCAGGTGCACCATGTCGAACCACGGGGACCGCCCGTGGCGCGCGGAGTGGCCGGCAATCGAATCGGGCGCCGGCACCAGCCGCCGGCGCAGCTTCATGGCGGCGTCCCGCGGCGTCAACGCAGCTCCACCTGGTCGAGGTGGAATTCAAACGCCCCCGGCGGCTGGCCCGCGGTGAACGCGATCCCGCGGACCAGCGAGAGGTCGGCTCCGGGGAAGTCGGACAGGGCCAGGCGCACCTCGGACCACTCCGCTCCGGCCTGGAACGTGAGCGTCGCCGGCATGCTCTGTACGGACGGGCCGGAGAACAGCATCGCGTTGTAGCTGCGGCCGTCGCCACGCACCTGGAACACCACCTCGGCCCGGCCAGACAGATCCACCGGCTGCATGGGCTCCGCGGCAGGGAAGAACATCATCCCGGCCCACGGGAAGGGAAAGCCGGGCCGGATTTCGCCGCTGACCCCGAGCGCCCCGCCCGAGCCGCCGGCGCCACCCTCCACCAGCCGGTGGGCAACGGTGGAAGCCCCGCCGGCCATCTGGTCGGTCGTGGGCTGCCAGCTGCCGAAGGCGGCGCCCAGCGCATCGGCCTCGAAGTCGCTCACGAGGGTGTCTTCGGGCGGCAGCTGCGCCTGGGGCGCGCCTGCGGCCGGGTCGCGCTGGATCCGGTAGCCGTTCTTCCAGACCCCGGCGATCGCGCGCGTGGCAGTGATGTCCGACAGCGGATCGCCTTCCACCAGCAGGAGGTCGGCACGCATGCCCGGGGCGATGCGTCCGCGGTCGGCGATCCCGAACCGGCGCGCCGGAACCGCGGTGGCAGCCGCCAGCGCCTCGGCCGGCTCCAGCCCCGCGCGGACCAGCAGCTCAAGCTCGCCGTGCATTGTCACGCCGTGCGCCGTACCCGGGTTGGGGGCATCGCTGCCGGCGAGGATGTCCACGCCTGCGGCGTGCAGCGCGCGCACGCTGGCCAGCGCCTGCCCGAGGCGGTCACTGCGGGGAACACCGGGGATCACCGCATCCAGCGTGGCCCTCTGGCCTGCGCTCACGGCAGGCGCAAGACGTGGATCGGCGGCCAGCCCGGACCCTTCGCCCGCCCCGGAGAACGAAGCCAGCACGGAAAGGGTCGGCACCACGAAGGCATCGCCTGCGAGCGCTGATTCGATGAAGCCCTGGTCCACCGGCCGGTCGGCAAAGATGTGCACGAGGCCATCGGCGCCGGCGTCCAGGGCTTGGCGGGAGTCAGCCAGGGTCGAAGCATGCACGACCGCCATCCGGCCGCCTGCATGGGCCGCAGCAATCACGGCTGTCACCTGGTTCGGCGTGAGCGTCGGCAGGGCCGGCGCACCCTGGTACGCGCTCATGTCCTCGACGATCAGCTTGATGAAGTCGACGCCCTCCTCCAGCCGCTCGCCGATGAAGGCTTCAACGTCGGTATCGGCGTCGATCGCTGGCACCGGGAATCCATACTGCGTGCCATGCCCGCCGGGTGCGGTCACGGCATAGCCCGCTGCCCACAGGTCGGCCTGGCCGGTATCGCCCAAGGATTCGCGCTCTTCGCGCAGCTGGGGCAGGCGATCCGGCATGCCGTGCATGTCCAGGGCGGTGGTAACTCCGAGGCGGACGGCGTCGCGGCGCGCGTCCCCCCAGGCGTGCACGTGGGCGTCAACCAGGCCCGGCAGCAGGGTCCTGCCCGCCCCGTCCACCACCGGCAGCCCGTCCGGCACGGCAACGTCCGCACCCACCGATTCAATCAGGCCGTCACGCACCACCACCGTGGCGACGCCGATGCCGCGCTCGCCGTCGAACACGCGCGCATCGCGGATCGCGAAACTGTTGCCGGCCGGGCTGGCGCCTGCATCACCCTCGCCGGCAGGCTCGTTGGCGTTTCCCTGCAGCGCCACCGCGAGCCCCAGCACTCCGGCAAGGATGGTGAAGCCCAGGATCTCAGGCAGTCGTTTCATGTCCGGTCCTCCGCATGCAGGTTGACGGTTCCATCAGGCGGCCGCGGCCAGGCGCCGGCGCGCCAGCATGAAGAAGACGGCCGTCACCACGCCCAGCACCCCCAAATGCAGCCACGTACTGCCGCCGGCATCGTGGCCAACCACCTTCATCGCCAGCTGGCCCAGATGGTACGCCGGCCACACCGGTGACAGCCGGGTGAAGATGTCAGGCAACACCGACAGCGGCATCCACAACCCGGACAGGAACGCCATCGGCAGGAACAGGATGTTGACCACGGCCACCGCGGCGTTGCCGCCCACCAGGCTGCCGATGTACAGCCCGATCGCACAGAATGGCAGCACCCCGAGCACGTTGGCCGCGAACAGCAGCAGCCACTGCCCGGGCGCCAGCGCCACGCCGCCCAGGGTCGCGGCCAGGGTGGCCAGCAGCAGCGAAATGATGGCCGCGAACGCCATCGCCGCCGCCATCTTCGCCAGCAGCCACGCACCGGGCGGGGCCGGCAGCGCGCGCTTGAGCCGGAGCAGCCCGCGTTCGCGATCGGCCGCGATCCCGGCGCCAAAGCCGAACAGCGCCGCGCCCATGATCCCGAACACGCCGTAGCCGGCCAGCATGTACTGCGCGTTGGCGGCATTGCCGGTGAGCATCACCCCGAACAGCAGGTAGAACGCCGTGGGGAACAGCAGCGTGGGCAACACGAATGCCGGCTCGCGCAGCTGGCGCAGGAGCTCATAGCCGGCTTCCAGCAGATAGCAGCGCCAGGGCAGGAACCGCGGGGGGCGGGCGATGGCGTCCATCAGGCGGCATCCTGTGCGCGGGTGAGGTGGATGAAGGCGTCGGCGAGCCCGGCGCGCGTCACTTCGAGCTCGCGCAGCGCCGGGTCGGCCTCGAGCAGGCGCCGGACCGCCGGCTCGGCCTCGCGGACCACGATCTCCAGGTGACCTGCGTCGCGGGCCGCGGACAGCACCTGCGGCCATCCGGACACGGTCGCCGGATCCAGCGACGAAACACAGCGGACGCGGCGCTGGGCCACGCGCGCGCGCAGGTCGCTGACGCTGCCCGCCGCCGCCACCCGTCCGCGGTCAAGCACCACCACCCGGTCGGACAGGGCCTCGGCCTCTTCGAGGTAATGGGTGGTGAGCAGCACGCCGCAGCCCTCGGCAACCAGCGCGCGCACCGCGTCCCACAGCTGCCCGCGGGCCTGGATGTCCAGCCCCGTGGTGGGTTCGTCAAGGAACAGCAGCTGCGGCCGTCCGCAGATCGCCAGCGCGAACTGCACCCGGCGCTGCTGTCCGCCCGACAGCTTGTCGTAGCGCCGCTCGAGGAGCCCCTGCAGGCCGGCCAGGGCGACGCAGTCGCCGAGGCCGCGCGGCCGGGGGTAATAGCTGCGGGTCAGCCGCAGCAGCTCGCGCACCTTGAGGTCACCGTGGACGCCACCGTCCTGCAGCATCACGCCAGTGCGGCGGCGTGCCTGGATCGATCCCGGCGCCTGGCCGAACAGGGCGGCCGAGCCGGATCCGGGCTGCAGCAGGCCCAGCAACAGGCCGATCGCGGTCGTCTTGCCGGCGCCGTTGGCTCCCAGCAGGGAGACGACTTCACCGGCGTGGACGGCCAGGTCCACGCCATCGAGCGCGACGAGCGGGCCGAAGTTTTTCCGGATCGACTGGAGCCTGGCCAGGGGAGCCCGCAGCCGGGCGGCCAGGGGGGCAGTTTCATGGCGGGCGGTCATGTCCATGGCGCCATCCTGCGCCTGCCAGAGGGCCTGCGGAAGTTGCGCGAGTCAGCGATCGCGGGTGACAGCTGTCACGTGACCCGCGTCCCGCGCCTGCCATAGGCTGGTCACGGGCCGGGACGGGGCGGCGGGCCGGGCCTGCCTCCGGCCGCCCGCCCTGTCACAATCGGCCCCAATCCCCATCAGGCGAACCGATGACCTCCAAAGCCGAGCTGCTCAGGGAACTGCGCATTGACCGCAACGCCGCACCGCCGCCACGACGGCGATGGCTGTGGATCAGCTTGGCCGCGCTGGGCGGCCTGCTCCTGCTGGCACTGGTCGCCGCGACCCTTTCCGGCGGCAGTCCACGCGAGGTGCGCGTGGCGCCAGTGGTGTCCGGGGCGGACGCCGGGCCGGCCTCGGTGCTCGACGCCAGCGGCTACGTGGTGGCGCGGCGCATGGCCACCGTATCGGCCAAGATCACCGGCCGCGTGCGCGAGGTGCTGATCGAGGAAGGCATGCAGGTCGAGGAAGGCCAGGTGATGGCCACGCTGGACCCGGTGGACGCCGACGCCCAGCGCAGCCTGGCCGCCGCCCAGCTTGCAGCCGCCCGGACCCAGGTCGCCAACGTGCAGGCACAGCTGACCGAGGCCGAAGCCAATGCCCGCCGGCTGCAGTCGCTGGTGGGCCAGCAGCTGGTGTCGCAGGCGCAGTACGACCAGGCCGTGGCCCAGCGCGATTCGCTGCGCGCCCAGCTCAATGCGGCCCGGCGCCAGGTGGACGTGGCCGCCGACCAACTGGAAATCGCCGACATCGGCGTGGACAACACCATCGTGCGCGCGCCGTTTGACGGCGTGGTGATCGCCAAGGCCGCGCAGCCCGGCGAGATCGTCTCGCCGCTGTCGGCCGGCGGCGGCTTCACCCGCACCGGCATCGGCACCGTGGTGGACATGGATTCGCTGGAAATCGAGGTCGACGTGGGCGAGGCCTACATCGGCCGGGTCAGCCCGGGGATGCCGGTGGAAGCCTCGCTCAACGCCTATCCTGACTGGAAGATACCGGCCGAGGTGATTGCCATCGTGCCCGCCGCCGACCGCGGCAAGGCCACGGTCAAGGTGCGCATCGCGCTGAAGGAAAAGGACCCGCGCATCGTGCCGGACATGGGCGCGTCGGTCAGCTTCCTGGAGCAGCCGCGCCAGCCGGGGGATGGTGAGACCCCCGGGCTGCGCATTCCGGCCGAAGCCGTGGCCGAGCGCGACGGCGGCGACGTGGCATTCACGGTCGACGCGGATGGCCGCGTGCAGCAGCAGGCCGTCGAGCTGGGCGAGACTGTTGGCGGGCAGCGCGAGGTTCTCTCGGGTCTCTCGGCCGCGGATCGCGTCGTCATCGATCCACCCGCCGGCCTGGCCGACGGCGACCGGGTACAGGTGCTGCAGTGACCGGCGCCGCGCCGCCCCTGGTCTCGGTCCGCAACCTGGCCAAGTCCTACCAGCGGGGCCCGGAAAAGGTCGAAGTGCTGCACGGCCTGGACCTGGAGATTGCCGAAGGCGATTTCCTGGCGCTGATGGGCCCCTCCGGCTCAGGCAAATCCACCCTGCTCAACCTGATCGGCGGGCTGGACACGCCCACCGCCGGCGGGATCGAAGTCGCCGGCGAACGCATCGACCGCATGAGCCCGGGCGAACTGGCGTCCTGGCGCAGCCGCCACGTGGGCTACATCTTCCAGTTCTACAACCTGATGCCCGCGCTCAGCGCGCAGAAGAACGTGGAGCTGCCGCTGCTGCTCACCGGGCTCAACGCGGCCAGTCGGCGGCGCAACGCCCAAATCGCCTTGGCGCTGGTGGGCCTGGCCGACCGCACCCGCCACCGGCCCGACGAACTTTCCGGCGGCCAGCAACAGCGGGTGGCGATCGCCCGCGCGATCGTCTCCGACCCGACCCTGCTGATCTGCGACGAGCCCACCGGCGACCTGGACCGCCAGTCCGCCGAGGAGATCCTGGGCCTGCTGCAGGAGCTCAACCGCGAGTACGGCAAGACCATCGTGATGGTCACCCACGATCCCAGGGCCGCCGAATACGCGTCGCACACGCTGCACCTGGACAAGGGCGTGCTGGTCGAGCAGCCCGCGCACGCGACATGAGCACAGCGCCGCCATGAAGTACATGCACCTCATCTGGGCGGCGCTGTTCCGGCGCAAGGCGCGCACGTTCCTGACGCTGGCCTCGATCATGGCCGCGTTCCTGCTGTTCGGCCTGCTCGATGGCATCCGCACCGCCTTCGTCCAGATCGGCCAGACCGCCGAGGGCGCCCAGCGCCTGCAGACCAGCTCGCGCCTGTCGTTCATGGACACCCTGCCGCTGGCGCTGCGCTCGCGCATCGCGCTGGTGGACGGGGTCGCGGACGTGACCTGGGCCAACTGGTTCCTGGCCACCTACCAGAGCCCGCGCAACCAGATCTTCGCCTTCGCGGTGGCCGGCAATTACCTGGACCTCTATCCCGAGTACGGCGCCTCGCAGGAAGCCCGCGACCGCTTCGCCCGCACCCGCACCGGGATCCTGGTGGGCCAGGACACCGCGCGCCGCTTCGACTGGAAGGTGGGCGACCGGATCCCGCTGCTGTCGTCGATCTACCCCTACAGCGACGGCAGCATGAACTGGGAGTTCGACGTGGTCGGCATCCTCAGCGAAGCCGACGACGCCGACTACCCGCTGGCCAACGTGGTCATCCTCATGCGCTACGACTACTTCGAGGAGTCCACGCCCTACGTCAACGGCGACGTGGGCTGGTACGTCTCGCGGGTGACCGACGTGCACCGCTCGGACCGCATCGCCCGCGACATCGATGCGCTGTCGGCCAACTCGCGCCACGAAACCCGGACCATGAGCGAGCAGGCGGCGATGGCCTCACAGGTGCGGCAGATGGCCGACGTGGGCCTGATCGTGGGCTCGATCATGGGCGCGGTGTTCTTCACCCTGCTGCTGCTGACCGGCAACACCATGGCCCAGGCAGTGCGCGAACGCACCTCCGAGATCGGCGTGCTCAAGACCCTGGGCTTCACCAGCGCAAGCGTGCTGCTGATGGTGCTGGCTGAATCGGTGCTGCTGGTGCTGATCGGCGGCGTGGCCGGCCTGGGGCTGGCGATGCTGGCCGGTCCGGCCGTGGGCCGGGCCAGCGGTGGCATGATCACCCTGCCGCCGGTGGGGCTGGACAGCTGGCTTCTCGGCTTGGGCCTGATGGTTGCGATCGGGATCGTGATCGGGGCGCTGCCGGCCTGGCGCGGCATGCGCCTGACCATTGTCGACGCGCTGGCCGGGCGCTGAGGGACAGGCGATGAAGCTGAAGTCCATTCTTTCCGGCATGGCGCTTGGCGCGGTGGTCGTGGTGGGCTTGGCGGCGTGGATCGTACTGCCGTGGCCCGTTGTGCTGGCGCTTGCGCTCGCCGTGGCGGCCTGGATGCTTGGCACCCGAAGCGGCCGCCAGGCCGGCTCCGTCACCCGCGTGGGGGTAAGCACCCTGCCCCGGCGCCTTGGCGCGTCGTCGGTGGTGGTGGTGGGCATCGCCGGGGTGGTCGCGGTGCTGGTGGCGCTGCTGGCAATGGCCGAAGGCTACCGGCAGACGGTGGCCTCCACCGGCGACGACCGCACCGCCATCGTCCTGCGCGGCGGCTCCGGGGCGGAGGTCCTGTCGGTGCTCGGGCGCGACACCGTGGCCATCATCGCCCAGGCGCCGCAGGTGGCCCGCAACGCCGACAACGTGCCGCTGGCCTCGGCCGAGCTGGTGGTGGCCGCCAGCCTCACCCGCCGCGGGCCGGACGCCGAGGACGGCAGCGTGCAGCTGCGCGGCGTGGACCCGGTGGCGTGGGAAGTGCGTCCGGCGATGCGCATCATCCAGGGGCGGGCGCTCGAATCCGGGCGCCGGGAGCTGGTGGTCGGGCGCGGGGCACGCCAGCAGTTCGCCGGGCTCGAGCCGGGCGGCGAGATCCGCCTGGGCCCGGACCGCTGGCGGGTGGTGGGCGTGTTCGAATCCGGCGATGCGATGGAGTCGGAGATCTGGGGCGATGCCGGCATCGTCGCCACCACCTACCGCCGGGGCAGCAGCCGCAATTCCCTGACCGTGCGCCTGACCGGCCCGGAGGCGTTCGCCGGCTTCGAAGCCGCGGTGGATGCCGATCCGCGGCTGGAAGTGGAAGTTGAAACCACGGCGGACTACTTCGCCCGCCAGTCCGAGGGCATGACCACGGTGCTGCGGATCATCGGAATCGTGGTGGGCTCGATCATGGCCATCGGCGCGGTCTTCGGCGCGCTCAACACCATGTTCGCCACGGTCGCGGCGCGCGCGCGGGAGATCGCCACCCTGCGCGCCATCGGCTTCCGCGGGCTGCCGGTGGTGGTGGCGGTGATGCTGGAAACGATGCTGCTGGCGGCCATCGGCGGCGCGCTGGGCGGACTGCTGTCGTGGCTGGTGTTCAACGGCTACACCGCCTCCACCCTGGCCGGCGGCGTGGGCCAGCTCACCTTCCAGTTCCAGGTCACGCCCGCGCTGCTGTGGAACGGCCTGAAGTGGGCGCTGGCGATCGGCTTCGTGGGCGGCCTGTTCCCGGCCGTGCGCGCGGCCCGGCTGCCGGTCACCACGGCGCTGCGGGCGGCATGACCCGCGGGCGCGGCCACGGCCGGGTGGATACTTCTCCGGAAACACTGCGGCGGATGTCCGGTGCGGAACTGGAGGCCCTCTACGAGGATCTCCACCGCCGGGTGTTCGCCTTCTACAAAGGCATCGACGATCTGCCGGAGTCCCGCCGTGAAGCCGCGCAGGCCGCGGCCCGCCGACGCGCCGAGCCGCTGATCGAGCAGGCCCGGGCGGTGCACGGGGAGCGCGTCAGGCGCCTGCGCCTGCGCGCGCGCGCCTGGTGGATCGCAACGGTGGCGGTCGCGGTGGCCGGCAGCGCAGGCATCGCCTGGCTGGCCCTGCGTTGACCCGCCCTGCTAGGCGACCGGGGCGACGGCGCGGCGGCGGGCGCGCAGCAGGCCGTCCGCGGCGAAGATCGCCAGCGCCACCCAGATGAAGCCAAAGCCGATCGCGCGGTCGGCGCCGAATGGCTCGCCGAAGAAGAACACGCCGCACAGCAGCTGCAGGGTCGGCGCGATGTACTGGATCAGCCCGATCAGGGTGAACGGGATCCGCCGCACCGCATAGGCGAAGCCGATCAGCGGCAGCGCGCTCAGCGCCCCGGCCAGCACCAGCAGTGCGGCCACCGGCGCGCCCCAGGCGAACAACCCGCCACCTTCGGGCGTCCCCGCCGTCACCGCCAGCAGCACCAGCGCCACCGGCAGCATGTAGAGGCTTTCCACGCCCAGGCCCCGCACCGGGCCCACCCCCAGCTGGCGCCGGATCAGCCCGTAGAGGCCGAACGAGCCCGCCAGCGCCAGCGCGATCCATGGGAAGCTGCCGTAGTTGAAGGTCAGCCACAGCACCCCTCCGCCCGCGACCGCCACCGAGACCCACTGCATCCGATTGAGCCGCTCGCGCAGCACCAGTACGCCGATCAGCACGTTGAGCAGCGGATTGATGAAGTACCCCAGGCTGGTCTCGACCACGTGGCCGGCGTTGACCGCCCAGATGTAGAGGCCCCAGTTGAAGGCGATCAGGGCGCCGCTCAGCGCCAGCATTCCCGCCGCCCCCGGCAGCGACAGCGTGTCGCGCAGCCATCCGCGCCCGTACTTGTAGAACAGCCAGGCAGCCACCAGCAGCGCGCCCCAGACCACCCGGTGCAGCACGATCTGCAGCGAAGGCACGACCTTGAGCAGATGCCAGTACAGGGGCATCAGCCCCCACAGCACGAACGCGGCCACCGCGGTCCACAGGCCGCGGCGGTCCACGGCG
>JAAYXJ010000001.1 GCA_012515985.1 Gammaproteobacteria bacterium | reverse complement strand
TGGCGCGCGAGCCCCCGCAGGATCGCCAGGCCCGGGCGCAACGGGCCGAAGCGGCGGCCGCAGCGGCGTACGAGGACGCCAGGCCGGTCCTGTACCGGTGGCGGGATGCCGACGGCGTGCGCCAGGTGACCGACCGCCCCCCGCCGCCGGGCGTGGAGTATGAAAAGGTCGACATGCATCCGTCCGAGGGCATCACGATCGACGGTCGGAAACGCTGAGCGCAGCCGCGGCGCGCGCGCTCCTGCGTGGCACAATGCCGGGCCGTCCGCTGCCAGATACCCTACCGATGCGCCTGTCGCGATTCCATCTCCATACCACCCGTGAAACCCCCGCCGACGCCGAGATCGCCAGCCACCGGCTGATGCTCCGGGCCGGGATGATCAGGCGCCTGGCCGCCGGCCTGTACACCTGGTCGCCGCTGGGCCTGCGGGTGCTGCGCAAGGTGGAGAAAATCGTCCGCGAAGAAATGGACGCCGCCGGCGCGATCGAGCTGCTGATGCCGTCGGTGCAACCGCGCGAACTGTGGGAGGAAAGCGGCCGCTGGGACGTTTTCGGCGGCCAGCTGCTCAAGCTGAAGGACCGCAAGGACGCCTGGTACTGCGTGGGCCCGACCCACGAGGAAGTGATTACCGACTTCGCGCGCCACGAGCTCTCGAGCTACAGGCAGCTGCCGGTCAACTTCTACCAGATCCAGACCAAGTTCCGCGACGAGATCCGGCCGCGTTTCGGGGTCATGCGCGCACGCGAATTCCTGATGAAGGATGCCTATTCGTTCCACCTGGACGCGGACGGGCTGGCGGCGGAATACGCCAACATGCACGCCGCATATACGCGCATTTTCACCCGCCTGGGACTGCGCTTCCGCGCGGTCCACGCGGACTCGGGGGCAATTGGCGGCGACGCCTCCCAGGAGTTCCACGTGATGGCGGATTCGGGCGAGGATGCGATCGCGTTTTCGGACGGCTCCGGCTACGCGGCAAACGTGGAGACCGCGAGCGCCGCCGGACCCGGGCCGCGCCCCGCGCCGTCGGCGGAGATGCGCAGCGTCGAAACGCCAACCCAGAAGACCTGCGCGGCCGTGGCCGAATTGCTGGGCATCGAACTACGGCACACGGTGAAGTCGGTTGCCACCATGACCGGCGAGGGCTTCGTGCTGGTGCTGGTGCGCGGCGACCACGAAGTCAACGAGGTCAAGCTGGCCAAGGTGCCGGGCATGGCCGGCTACCGGATGGCAACCGACGAGGAGATCATCGAGCACCTGGGCAGCGAGCCGGGCTTCATCGGACCGCTCGGCCCGCAGCGGCAGGTGCGGGTGGTGGCCGACCGCGAGGTGGCGGCCATGGCGGATTTCGTGGTGGGCGCAAACCGCGCAGGCTGGCACCTGGCGGGGGTCAACTGGGGCCGCGACCTGCCCGAGCCCGACGTGGTCGCCGATGTGCGCAAGGTGGTGGAAGGCGACCGCGCGATCGACGGCGGGCGCCTGCGCATCGCCCGCGGGATCGAGGTCGGCCACATTTTCCAGCTTGGCCGCAAGTACAGCCAGGCGATGGACTTCACCGTGCTTGATGAAAATGGCGGCCACGTGCACCCGCTGATGGGGTGCTACGGGATCGGCGTCTCCCGCATCGTGGCCGCGGCGATCGAGCAGGGCCACGATGATGCCGGGATCATCTGGCCCGAGGCGATGGCGCCCTGGCAGGTGGCGGTATGCGTGATCAACCCGAAGAACGCACCGGAGGTGGATGCCGCCGCCCAGGAACTTTACGGGTCCCTGCGCGCCGCGGGCATCGACGCGGTGCTCGACGACCGCGGCCTGCGCCCGGGGCCGATGTTCGCCGACATCGAACTGATCGGCATCCCGCACCGGGTGGTGGTATCGGCGCGCGGGATCGGATCAGGGACATTCGAATATCGGGCACGTACAGCCACCGGGCCCGAACAGCTTGATCGCCAGTCGCTCATGGAAAGGCTCGGCGCCTCCTGACCAGCGCCGCAACCGGGTTAATGGGGGCATTTGTGCGGGCTTTATGCGATCGATTATGATCCGCCACGCGGCAGCATCAATGCCGGTGTTTTGCATCCGATTATCTTCCCCATTCCGAAGGAGCATTCGATGCCAATCGACGTCGACGAATTGAGCCCCAGAGAACTCGAGTCGCTGATCAACAAGGCGAAGCGTCGCAAGACCGCCCTGGCCAAGCGCAAGCCCATCGCCACGGTGCGTGCCAAACTCCGCGCCCAGGCCAAGGCCGAGGGCTACACCATCGAAGAGCTGTTCGGTGGCACCGCGGCCACCCGCAAGACCGCCACCCGCAAGGCGGCGAAAAAGTCCACCGCCGGCCGCAAGCTGGGCAAGGTGCCGCCCAAGTACCGCAACCCCGCCAACAAGGACGAGACCTGGGCCGGCCGCGGCAAGCAGCCGCGCTGGCTGGTGGCGGAGCTGGAAAAGGGCAAGAAGCTCGAGGATTTCCTGATCAAGAAATGATCGCCCTGCACTGCAGGCATGGAAACGCCGGCCCTGGCCGGCGTTTTTTTTTGGCCTGCGGAGGATTACAGGTTCTTGCGCGCGGGCAGGATGAGATTGCCGAACAGCAGGCCGGCGATCAGCGCCAGGATGATGTTCACCACCGCCATCAGCGCCTCCTGCCCCACTGCGACGTCCTGCTGCTGGATCAGCGTCAGCAGTCCGCGCAGGCTCGCGCTGCCCGGCACCAGCATGATGATGCCGGGCACCCGCACGATCGCGCCGGGCCGGTTGGCCCATCGGGCGTAGCCGTTGCCCGCCGCGGTGACCACCAGCGCCGAAAGGAACAGCCCCACCGGCCCACCCCAGGCCAGGCCTGCATGGCGCGCGATCAGGTAGCCGGTGGCGGCGGCGGCCATGACCAGGGGCACGTCGCGCAGGCGGGCCCGGAACAGCACGGCGAACGCCGCGCTCGCCACCACCAGGCCCATCCACTCCACCCAGTCCGGCTGCGGGCGCCAGGCCCGCACCTGCGGTTCGATTCCCAGCATCTGTGCCACGGTCAGCGCGATCATGGTGCCCACGGTCAACTTCATCACCGTGGCCACCGCTCCCGAAAAGCGCGCGGTGCCCGACACCAGGTGCTGGCTCGTGAGTTCATTCACCGCGTTGGTCAGCGCCATGCCGGGAAGCAGCACCAGCAGCGAGGCGATGATCACGGTGTTGAGGTTGAGCGGTCCCAGGGTGCTTGCCACCGCGATCGCGGCGAAACCGGCCAGCATGCCCGCAAGCGCTTCGTGGGCCTCCTTCAGCCGGTCGCCGTTGCGGGTGGCCCGGTCGAGCAGGCCGACGAGCAGGCCGACGGCCGCGGCCGTGGCGACATCCAGCCACGGCAGCCGCCACAGGGCGGCGATCCCCGCCGCGACCATGGCGAAGCCGAAGGTATGCAACAGGCTGGCCGCGCGGCTGGACCGGCGCAGTTCCAGCTCGAGCAGCGCGGCGTGGCCTTCGGCGAGGTCCAGCTTACCCGCGAGCACCTCTTCGGCGATGCGGTCGGCCTCGCTGAGCTTGTACAGGTTGACCTCGCCCAGGCCGGTGCGCAGCACCCGCGTGATGTCGCTCTCGCCGGGAGGTCGCTGCGGGTCGCTGAAGGCCAGGACCATCCCGGTCGGTGACACCCGCGGCTCGCACTCCAGTCCCAGCTGGTGGGCAACGCCCACCACCGCGCCCTCCAGGCGCTGCGCGGTGGTGCCATAGGCATGCAGGTGCTCGGCCAGTTCCACCACGAAGGCGATCCGGGCCGCATAGGTATAGGTGCGGGGGGAGTTGCGGGTCATCGGCACAGGATGGCACGGGCCACGCCGGGTCGACAGGGGCGGCCGTGTCCCTGCGCGCGCCGCCGCGGCTTCACCGTGCGCAGACGCAATTTCGTACTCTATGGCCAGCCGTCCGGCCCCCTTGGATCCAGGTCCGCATGACCCCACCCGCCACCCCGCCCAGCGCAAGCGCCGACCCCGCGGATCCCGCGCGGCTGCTTCTGCAGGGGCGCTGGACGCTGCGTCATACCGACCTGATCGGCCAGGCGCTGTCGCAGGCACCGGACCAGATCCGCTCGATCGATGCCACCGGCGTGGAGCGCCTGGACACGCTGGGGGTGCTGCGGCTGATCCGGTTCGCGCGCAGTCACGACCTGGATTTCTCGGGTTTCACTTTCCATCCCGACCACCACGCGCTGGTGGCGGCAATCGAGGATGTACAGGACGACCGCCCGCCGCGCGGCCGCGACTACGGGTTCGGCGCCGCGCTTGCCCGCCTCGGCAAGGCCGTGCACGGCTACGCGAGCGAAGCCACCGCACTGCTCAGCTTCCTGGGTGAGAACCTGGCGAAGATGCTGCGGCTGCTGCGCCAGCCCTCGCGCTTCCGCCTCACCGCCACGGTGCACCACATGGAGCAGGTGGGGCTGGACGCGGTGCCGCTGGTGGTGCTGCTTTCGTTCCTGGTGGGCGCGGTAATCGCCTTCCTTGGGGCCACCATCCTGGCCGACTTCGGGGCCGAGATCTTCGTGGTGGAGCTGGTCAGCATCGCGTTCCTGCGTGAGTTCGGCGTCCTGCTCACCGCCATCATCCTGGCCGGCCGCACCGCCAGCGCCTTCACCGCGCAGATCGGCGCAATGGTCAGCCGCGAGGAAGTCGACGCCATCCGGACCCTGGGCCTGGATCCGATCGACCTGCTGGTGCTGCCGCGGACCATCGCCCTGCTGGTGATGCTGCCGCTGTTGACCTTCCTCGCGATGACCGCGGGCCTGGCCGGGGGCCTGAGCGTGGGGGTGCTGTCGCTGGAAATCACCCCGCAGGCCTACCTTGCGCGCATGCAGGACACGTTCCAGTTCCGGCACATGCTGGTGGGCCTGTCGAAAGCGCCGCTGTTCGCGCTGCTCATCGCGCTGATCGGCTGCCTGGAGGGCCTGCAGGTCACCGGCACCGCGCAGTCCGTCGGCGAGCGCACCACCTCCAGCGTGGTACAGACGATCTCGCTGGTGATCGTGATCGACGCGTTCGCGGCGATCTGGTTCATGCACATGGGCTGGTGACGGTGATGGCCGACGGACAGGACCCCGAACCGGTCATCAGCATCCGCGGGCTGGACAACCGCTTCGGCGAGCAGGTCGTGCACGAAGGACTTGACCTGGACGTGCGCCGCGGCGAGATCATCGCCGTGGTGGGGGGCTCGGGCAGCGGCAAATCGGTGCTGATGCGCACGGTCATCGGCCTGCGCCGGCCCAACGCCGGCCAGATCCGCGTGCTGGGCGAGGACGCGTTGAGCGAGTCGCCCGAGGTCCGCTACCACATCGAGCGCAATATCGGCGTGCTGTTCCAGGATGGTGCCCTGTTCTCCTCGCTGACCGTGGGCGAGAACGTGGAAGTGCCGCTGAAGGAGTACTACCCGAGCCTGGGCGATTCGCTGCGCTACGAACTGGCCCTGCTGAAGGTGAAGCTCGCCGGCCTTCCGGCCGAGGCCGTGGACAAGCTGCCCTCCCAGCTTTCCGGCGGCATGCGCAAGCGCGCGGGCGTCGCACG
>JAAYXJ010000022.1 GCA_012515985.1 Gammaproteobacteria bacterium | reverse complement strand
TCGGGGCCGTTAGCTCAGTTGGTAGAGCAGTTGACTCTTAATCAATAGGTCCAAGGTTCGAATCCTTGACGGCCCACCAGACCCGAAGCGCCCGGCCCAGCCGGGCGTTTTTTTTGCCCGGGCAAGGCCCGGCATCGCGAAAGTGGCGGAATTGGTAGACGCCCTGGATTTAGGTTCCAGTGCCGCAAGGCGTGGGGGTTCGAGTCCCCCCTTTCGCACCATCCCGGCAACGCGCCGCACGCGCGGCGCCGTGTATCCTCCCCGGCTTACGCAATCTCATCGAGCAATGGGGGCATCCATGCGCAGCGGCAATCCGGTCCTGTCCCAGGACACCTTCCTCGACCTCGGCAGCGGCACCGTCGTCTCGCGCGACGCGGGGGCGATGACCATCAACGGCACGGTCAACAAGACCGCCTTCCTGCTGTTGCTCACCGTGCTCACCGCGGCGTTCGCGTGGAGCCAGGCGTTCACCGCCACGGGCGAGCCCGCCCCCGGGTTTTCCATCTACATGTGGGGCGGCGCCATCGGCGGCTTCGTGATCGCCCTGGTCACGGTGTTCAAGAAGGAATGGGCGCCGGTCACCGCGCCGCTGTACGCGCTGGTGGAGGGCTTCTTCCTCGGTGCGATCTCGGCGCTGTACAACCATCTGTACGACGGCATCGTGCTGCAGGCGGTGATGCTGACCTTCGGCACCCTGTTCGCGCTGCTGTTCGCCTACCGTTCCGGCTGGATCAAGGCGACGGAGAACTTCAAGCTGGGCGTGGTCGCGGCCACCGGCGGCATCGCGCTGGTCTACCTTGCGACCATCGTGCTGGGCTTCTTCGGGATCAACATCCCGATGATCCACGACAACGGCATCGTGGGCATCGGCTTCAGCCTGTTCGTGATCGTGATCGCCGCGCTCAACCTGGTGCTGGACTTCGACTTCATCGAGACCGGCGCCGAGCAGGGCGCGCCGAAGTACATGGAGTGGTACGGCGCCTTCGGCCTGATGGTCACCCTGGTCTGGCTCTACATCGAGTTCCTGCGCCTGCTGGCCAAGCTGCAGTCGCGCGACTGACACGCCACGCGGCGGCAGCGGAAAGGGCGCCCTGCGGGGCGCCTTTTTCGTGCGCCGGAACCTGCCCCGGCCGCGCTAGGTCGCGCGCGGAGCCGAGGGCTCCACGGCCGCCACGCGCCGCGGCCAGGCGATGAACGCGATGGTCACCAGGGCCAGGATCCAGCAGTAGAAGACGCTGCCCGACAGGGCCAGGGGCGACACCGACGCCAGGCCCGCGGCAAGCAGGATCTGCGCGCCGTAGGGAAGGACCCCCTGCGGAATGCAGGCGAAGATGTCGAGCACGCTGGCAGCGCGCCGGGGGCTGATGCCATGGCGCCTGGCGATGTCGCGGGCGACGTCGCCGCTGACCAGGATCGCCACCGTGTTGTTGGCGGTGAAGACGTCGGCCGCCGTCGCCAGGGCGGCGATGCTGAACTCACCGGTCCGGCGGCCGGCATGGCCCCGGGCGAAGCGCGCGATCGCGCCGGCCAGCCAGGCGAGCCCCCCGGACGCCTTCATCAGCGCCCCCACCCCGCCGATCAGCAGGGACAGGAGCAGGATCTCGGTCATGCCCTCGAATCCGATCCAGATGTCTCCGGCGAAGTGGACCAGGTCGTACTCCGGCGCCAGCGCCAGGCCGAACGCGCCGGCCAGGGCGATCCCGATCCCCAGCACGAGGATCACGTCCAGCCCGGCCAGCGCGAGCGCGAGCACGATCACGTAAGGCAGCACGAGCCAGACCGAGGCCGGTTCGTCCGTGGTCACCGGCGCCGGGTCGCCGAGGAACGCCAGCACGGCGATGGTGGCCAGCGCCGCGGGCAGTGCGATCCTGAAGTTCTCCCGGAACTTGTCGCGCATTTCCGCGCCCTGGCTGCGGGTCGCGGCAATCGTGGTGTCGGAGATCACCGAGAGGTTGTCGCCGAACATCGCGCCGCCGATCACCGCGCCCAGCACCAGGACCCGGTCCAGGCCCGAGGCGTCGGCCACGCCCAGCGCGATGGGCACCACCGCCGCGATGGTGCCCATGGAGGTGCCGATGGCCAGCGAGATCAGCGAAGCGACCACGAACAGGCCCGGCAGCAGCAGCGCGGCCGGGACCGCGCCCACGCCCAGCGACACCACCGCGTCCACCGCCCCTATCGCCTGCGAGACGTAGGCGAAGGCCCCGGCCAGCAGGAAGATCAGGCACATGGTCATGATGTTGGGGTCGCCCATGCCGCGCAGCAGGGTCTCCCCGGGCCTGACGCCGCGCCTGCGCGCGATCCACGCGGCCAGTGCGAGCGCGGGCAGGATCGCGACCGGCGCACGGAGCTGGTAGAAGCCCATGTCCTCGCCCTGCAGCGTGTAGTAGAGGCCGCTGCCGAAGAACAGCGCGAGGAACAGCAGCAGGGGCGTCAATGCCAGGGCGCTGGGGCGGGTCTCCATCGCTTTATCCGCATAAAAGGATCAACGATTGTGTGCCCGGCGCGGATGGCTGTCGAGGCGGCGCCCGGAATGACGGCGTTCCAGAAACGAAACGGGCGCCGAAGCGCCCGTCCGTCGAACCTTCCAGGGGCGTCCGTCAGGCCGCGACGCGGCTGGCGATCGCCTTGGCGAAACCCATGGTGGTGCCGGTGCCGCCCAGGTCCGGGGTCAGCGAGTCCTTGGCTTCCAGGGTGGCGACGATGGCCGCGCGCAGGCGCGCCGCAACGTCCACCATGCCGATGTGCTCCAGCATCTGCGCCGCGCCCAGCAGCAGCGCGCAGGGATTGGCCACGCCCTTGCCGGCGATGTCCGGCGCGGAGCCGTGCACCGGTTCGAACATCGACGGGAACTGCCGCTGCGGGTTGATGCAGCCACTGGCGGCCAGGCCGATGCCGCCGGTG
>JAAYXJ010000021.1 GCA_012515985.1 Gammaproteobacteria bacterium | reverse complement strand
GGTGCGCATGTACATGCGCGAGATGGGCACCGTGGAGCTGCTCACCCGCGAGGGCGAGATCGAGATCGCCAAGCGCATCGAGGAAGGCCTCAACGAGATGCTGGCCTCGCTGGGCACCTTCCCGTGGACCATCGAGCAGTTCCTGGAAGACTACGCCCTGCACAAGGAGGGCAAGAAGCGGCTGCCCGAGATCATCGCGGGCTTCAACGACTACATGCTCGAGGAGCTGGCCGCCGCCGCCGAGGAAGAGGAGGCCGAGGAAGAGCCGGTCGCCGACCTCAGCGTGGACGAGGACGCCGAAGCCGACGAGGACGTCGACGACGAGGACGACGCCAAGGAAGAGAAGGAGGCCGCGCCCTCCGGCCCCGATCCGGAGGAGATCGCGGAGAAGGTGGACGAGCTGGCCGCCGTGTACGCCAAGTTCGAGCGCGCCTACGCCAAGCACGGTCCCGAGCACAAGACCGTGACCAAGCTGCGCGAGGAGATGGCCGCCGCGTTCCAGATCTTCAAGCTGCCGCTGCCGTACGTCGACGTGCTGGTCAAGCGCCTGCGCGACGCCGCCAACGACGTGCGCACCCACGAGCGCCAGGTGCTGCACCTGGCCACCCGCGTGGCGAAGATGCCGCGCCGCGATTTCCTGCGTGCCTGGGACGGCAACCAGACCAACCTCGGCTGGGTGGACGAGATGCTCAAGCGCAAGCAGAAGTGGGGATCGGGGCTGCGCGAGGTGAAGGACCAGATCGTCGCCGAGCAGCAGGCGATGGTGGATCTTGAGAAGTCGATGCGGGTGACGCTGTCCGAGCTGAAGGACATCAACCGCACGATGGCCTACGGCGAGGCCAAGGCGAGCAAGGCCAAGAAGGAGATGGTGGAGGCCAACCTGCGCCTGGTGATCTCGATCGCCAAGAAGTACACCAACCGCGGGCTGCAGTTCCTGGACCTGATCCAGGAGGGCAACATCGGCCTGATGAAGGCGGTGGACAAGTTCGAGCACCGCCGCGGGTTCAAGTTCTCGACTTATGCGACGTGGTGGATCCGGCAGGCGATCACGCGTTCGATCGCCGACCAGGCGCGCACGATCCGCATCCCGGTGCACATGATCGAGACCATAAACAAGCTGAACCGCATTTCCCGCCAGATGCTCCAGCAGTACGGCCGCGAGGCGACGCCGGAGGAGCTGGCCAAGGAAATGGAGATGCCGGAGGACAAGGTCCGCAAGGTGATGAAGATCGCCAAGGAGCCGATCTCGATGGAGACGCCGATCGGCGACGACGAGGATTCGCACCTGGGCGATTTCATCGAGGACACCAACGTGGAGTCCCCGGTGGATGCCACGACCAACATCAACCTGTCGGAGACGGTGCACGAGGTGCTGGCGGGGCTGACGCCGCGCGAGGCGAAGGTGCTGCGGATGCGCTTCGGCATCGACATGAACACGGATCACACGCTGGAGGAGGTCGGCAAGCAGTTTGATGTGACCCGTGAGCGGATCCGCCAGATAGAGGCGAAGGCGCTGCGCAAGCTGCGGCATCCGAGCCGCTCGGAGCAGTTGCGGAGCTTCCTGGATATCGACTGATCCTAGACTTCCCAGGAATGGATTGGAAAGCCCGCCTTGTGCGGGCTTTCCTGTTTTGGAGTGGCGTGGATTGAGGGCGCGGTGATCTGGTGGGGCCACGACGGGGCTTGGCTTCGGAGGGAGGGATTACGCGCTGGACGGGCGTCTGCACGCGGCGGCGATCCCTGGCCTGCGATTCTGCCGGCTGGCGCTGGACGGAGCGGGGCATGGGCGGACGGGTGGATGTGGCGGTGATCGGGGGCGGGCCGGCGGGGCTGACAGCGGGGGTCTATCTCGGTCGGTTCCTGCGCAGCGTGGTGGTGCTGGATGCGGGGAGCAGCCGGGCACGTTACATCCCGGCGAGCCACAACTGCCCCGGGTTTCCGCATGGGATCGCGGGCGAGGAGCTTCTGGAACGGCTTCGCGAGCAGGCGGAGGAGTTCGGGGCGACGCTTGTACGGGCGCGGGCGGATGGGCTGGAGCACGTTGACGGCGGGTTTGAGGTGGCGGCCAGTGGCAAGACGTGGCGAGCGATGAAGGTGATCCTTGCCACCGGCCTGGCGGACCGGCTGCCGGACGAGCCGTGGGCCGAGGAGGCGATTGCCTGCGGGGCGCTGCGTCTGTGCGCGGTGTGCGACGCGTTCGAGGCCCGCGACGGGCGGATTGCGCTCATGGGGCCGGCGGACTCGCTCGCGGGGCATGCCCGGTTCCTGCGCGGATACACGGGGCGGCTGGCTGCGATCCCCACGGACCGGGACATCGATCCCGCCGCAGCGGACGAGATGCGCGCGCTGGGCGTGGAGGCGTTTTCCCATGGCGGGACGCTCGGCTTTGTCGGCAGGCGCTGCCAGTGGCGGGCGGCTGATGGAAGCATCAGCGAGTTCGACACCGTGTATCCCTATCTCGGCTACGAAGGTCGCAATGCGCTGGTTGCCGACTGGGGCCTGGAGCCGGGAGAGGAGGGCGAGCTCAAGGTCGACCGCTACCAGCAGACCGCGCGGCCGGGGCTGTATGCGATCGGGGACGTGGTCAGCGGGCTGAACCAGATCTCCGTCGCCGTGGGCCAGGCAGCCGTGGCCGCCACACATGCGCACAATTCCCTGCCCCTGGTGCCGCGGGACCGGGCCCATGCCGACGCGAGTGGCTAAACTTGTCGGTGCGGGGGCCTATAGCTCAATGGTCAGAGCAGAGGACTCATAATCCTTTGGTTCCAGGTTCGAATCCTGGTGGGCCCACCATCTGCATGTCTCTTGGGGAAATGGATTGAGCAAGACGGCCCTGTTGGAAACCATCGAACGCGAAACCGGCCCGGATCCACGGTGGGCTGTGATCTGGCTGCACGGGCTGGGGGCGGACGGCAACGATTTCGTGCCGCTGGTGCCGGAGCTGGTGCGCGAAGGCTGGCCGCCGATCCGGTTCGTGTTTCCGCATGCGCCGGTGCGGCCGGTGACGATCAATAACGGCGTGCCGATGCGGGCCTGGTACGACATCCGCGAGCTCGATCTGGCCAACCGGGCCGACGAGCAGGGCGTGGCCGAGTCGGTGGCGCAGGTCGAGGCGCTGATCGCGCGCGAGGGCGAGCGCGGCATCCCGCCGTCACGGATCGTCCTGGCCGGCTTTTCGCAGGGCGGGGCCGTGACCCTCGCCACCGGGCTGCGGCGCAGCGATCCGCTGGCCGGCCTGGTCGGCCTGTCGACCTACGTGCCCGGCGCCCAGGGCGCCCAGGCGGCGCTGGTTGAAGGCGCCACCAGGCAACCTGTTTTCATGGCGCACGGCAGTCAGGATCCGGTGGTCCCGTACATGGCGGGCAAGCAGAGCGCCGCGCTGCTGCGGCGGATGGGCTTCAACGTCGACTGGCATGTGTATGCGATGCCGCATTCGGTGTGCGCCGAGGAGGTCCGCGACCTGGGCGACTGGTTCGCTGCGCGCCTGGCGGGCGGCTGAGCCATGGGGGGAGACCGGCAGCAGGCGGCCCGCGAGCCCTGGCTGCCGGACCTGTGCCGGCTGCCGCGACTGGCGGCAATGCTTGGGCTGTCCGAGCTGGTGGTGGTCATCGTGGCGCTGGTGCCCGATGGCTCGCCGGCCTGGAGCCTGGGACGGTTCCTGTCCGTGAGCGGCTATGCGCTGTGGCTGGGGCTGGCGGTAACCGTCTTGCTGTGCGTGTCCAGGCGCGAGCTGTCACGGTTTTCGAAGCGTACCGGCGCGGTGCTCGCGGTGGGCCTGGCGGCCGTGGTCGCAGGGCTTGCGGCGGCGATCGTGCATGGCTTGTTCGTGAGCGTGGGCCTGGAACCGGCCGACCGGGCGTGGCCGTCGATGGCGCGCTTCGTGTCCGGTTCGGCAGGCGTGGTCGCGCTGATCACCGCGCTGGCATTGCGACACTTCTATGTGACCGACCGATGGCAGGCGCAGGTCAGCGCGATCGCCCGCGCCGAGGCCGATGCGCTGCAAGCCCGGATCCGCCCGCACTTCCTGTTCAACAGCATGAACATGATCGCCGGGCTGCTCCCGCGCGACCCGCAGCTGGCCGAGCGCGCTGTGCTGGATCTTTCCGACCTGTTCCGCGCCGCCCTGGGGGCGGGCGAAATGGACTCTTCGCTGCGCGGGGAGGTGGAGCTGGCCGAACGTTACCTGGCGATCGAGGAGCTGCGCATGGGCGAGCGCCTGCAGGTGCAGTGGCGTCGTGGCGAGGTCCTTCCGTGGGACCTTCCGATGCCGCGACTGGTACTGCAGCCGCTGCTCGAAAACGCGGTGCTCCATGGGATTTCCCGGCTTCCGGGCGGTGGAGTGGTGGAGATCGATCTTGAAGCCACGCCCTCGCGCTTGAAGATACGCGTCCGCAATCCGTCGCCGCCGCCCGGCCCGAAGGCACGTGGCGCCGGTCACGCCAGGCGCAGCATCGGCCACCGGCTCGAATACGCGTTCGGTCCCAAGGCACGGATGACGGGCGGCTGGGCCGATGGCTACTATGTGAGCGAGCTGGATCTGCCGCTGGAGGGGGCCGGGGGCACAGGGGAGCTGAAGTGAAGGTGGTGATCGCCGATGACGAGCCGCTGGCGCGCGAGCGCCTGCGCGCGCTGCTGGCCGCGCAGGATGGCGTTGAGCTGGTGGCCGAAGTGGGGGACGGGCACGCCGCGCTGCATGCGGTGGCCGAGCACGGGGCGGACCTGGTGCTGCTGGACATCGCCATGCCCGGCATCGATGGGCTGGAGGCCGCCCGCCACCTGGCGGGGTTCGAGCCGCGCCCGGCGGTGGTGTTCTGCACCGCGTACGACGCGCACGCGCTGTCGGCGTTCGAGGCGGCCGCGGTGGATTACCTCGTCAAGCCGGTGCGGCCGGAGCGGCTGCAGGCGGCCATCGAGCGCGCGCGCACCTTCGTCCTGGGCCGGGAGCGCGAGGTCGCACCCGCGGGCGGCGCCGGCCAGCGCACCCACCTGTGCGCGCGGCTGCGGGGCACCCTGCGGCTGATTCCCCTTGAGGACGTCCACTACCTGCAGGCCGAGGAGAAGTACGTGGTGGTGCACCACGCCCGGGGAGAAGACCTGATCGAGGAATCGCTGAAGTCGCTGGAATCCGAGTTCGGCGCGCGCTTCCTGCGCATCCACCGCAACTGCCTGGTGTCGCGCCACGCCCTGGCGGAGCTGCGCCGCGACCACGACGGCCAGGCGCGGGTGCTGCTGCGCGACGTGGCCACGCCGCTGGACGTGAGCCGGCGCTGCGTGGCCCAGGTGCGCGAGGCGATCCAGCGGATGTGAACCCCGCGCGGGCCGATCGCGGCGATAATGGCCGCATGAAGAAGACCCTGCGCATCGCCACCCGCAAGAGCCAGCTCGCCCTGTGGCAGAGCGAACACGTCGCCACCCTGCTGCGCCAGGCGCACCCGGGGCTGGAGGTCGAGCTGGTGCCCCTGTCCACCAGGGGCGACGAGATTCTTGACCGTGCGCTGTCCGCTATCGGCGGCAAGGGCCTGTTCCTGAAGGAACTGGAAGTGGCCATGCAGCGCGGCGAGGCGGACTGCGCGGTGCATTCGCTCAAGGACGTCCCGATGGAACTCGAGCCGGGGTTCGCCCTGCCGGCGGTGCTCGAGCGCGCGGATTACGCCGACGCCTTCGTCAGCAACCTCCATCGCGACTTGGCCGCGCTGCCGCAGGGGGCGTGCGTGGGAACCTCGTCCCTGCGCCGGAAGGCGCAGCTGCGCGCGCTTCGGCCGGACCTGGAGCTGCGTGACCTGCGCGGCAATGTCAACACCCGGCTGGCCAAGCTGGATGCGGGCGAATACGACGCCATCGTGCTGGCCTGCGCCGGGCTGCAGCGGCTGGGGCTGGACGAGCGGATCCGCGGACGGCTGCAGGCCCCGGAATGGCTGCCGTCGCCGGCCCAGGGCGCGATCGCAATCGAGTGCCGTGACGACGACCCGCAGCTCGCCAGCCTGCTGGCGGCGCTGGACCACGCGCCCACCCGCACCTGCGTGGAGGCCGAGCGGGCCATGAACCGGGCCCTGCACGGCAGCTGCCACGTGCCGGTGGCCGCGCTGGCGCAGCTGCAGGGCAACGCGCTTGTGCTCCAGGGGCTGGTGGGCGATGCCGGCACCGGCCGGCTGGTGCGCGCCGAGGCGAGCGGGCCCGCGCACGCGCCCGGGTCGCTGGGCGGCGAGGTCGCGCAAATGCTGCTGGCCCGCGGCGCCGGCGCGCTGCTGCCGGGCCCGGCGACTACCTGAAGGTGTAGACCAGGTTGACCGTGCTCAGGGTATCGGTGTTCTTGCGCCCGGCCGCGGTATCCACCTCGGTGTTGTGACGGAACTGCAGGCCGGCCTTCAGCGCCAGCGCGTCGCTCATTGCCACCGTCAGGCCGAGGTCGTTCTGGGCAAAGGTGTTGTCGTCGCCCGCCTCCACCAGCAGGGTGTTCGACAGCCGCGTATTGGGCGTGAGGTTGCGGCCGAAGTCGAGCAGCGAGCGCACGATGTAGTCGCTGTTGACCTCCTGGGTCTGGGCCTCGCGGGCGCGGCGGTAGCCCGGGCCCACTTCCAGCAGCAGGAAGGTGTCGTCATCGTTGAAGAAGTGGTGGCCGTAGCCGAACGAGAAGGTGCCCTGGTAATCGTTGACGGCGTAGTCGTCGCGTTCGTAGCGGGCGGCGCCGAACCAGTTGTGGGTGGCGTCGACCTTGATCGAGGTGCTGCCGCCGATCTGGTAGCGGTTGGCGCTGGTCTGGTAGACCGTCTGCGAGGTGCCGTCATCCCCAACCACGGTCACGTCGGCCTTGGCGCGCAGGGCGGAGACGGTCAGCTGGTGCTTGCTGCGCGCATCCTCCTGCACCAGGTGCAGGCGGGTGTTGAGGTTCTCCGAGCGCCGGTTGCCGCGGGTCATGGCGAAGCCCAGCTCACCGGTGGCGTTCCAGACCGGTTCGCGGGACTCCCCGAAATCGGGATCCTGCGCCACGGCAGGACAGGACAGGGCAATGAGGGCGAGGACGGCGAGTGGACGTAGGCGCATGATGGACAAGGAAAGTTTCCGGTCGACTGCAAGCCAGCCATTATGCCGCCCGTGCCCGGGGGACCCAAGCCGGCCCGCCGGCACTGCTCAGTAGTACAGCGACACCACGTGCCGCGCCTGGGCGAAGAACAGCCAGCGCTCGGCGAATGCGCCCGCCAGCAGCGCCAGTGAAACCGGCCCGGTGAGCGCCGCGGGGCCGACAAGGCCGGTGGTGGCCAACCCCCAGGCCGACAGCGGGACTGCGGCCAGCAGGACGATCGCGGTGGCGCGCAGTGCCATGGCATGACGGCGCGCCAGCACGAAGGCCATTTCCCGGGTGACGAAGCTGGCCTGGGTATGCGGGCGTTCGAACACGGTCGCCTCGCGCCCGGGCAGCCCGATCGCCGCCCCGCGGGTGGCGGGCAGGGCCTGGCGGTCGATCCGGTACCAGTACACCGCCTTGCAGGCCGCAACCAGTGCGCCCATGAGCGCCAGCGTGGCCAGGTTGGTGGTTTCCGCGGCGGCCAGGGGCAACAGCGCTGCAAGCAGCCAGAACAGCAGCGCGAGGCCGGTTAGCAGGGCGAACAGCAGATACACCGGGACCACCAGGGAATCGCGCCAGGCGGGGATCGGCGGCAGCGATGCGTAGATCATCGCGGTGCAGGCCACGGTGAGCATCGAGAGCGCCGCCAGCAGCAGCCCGAGGATCCCCAGGGCGATCGCCCGGTCCGGGCCCGGGGCCGCGAACAGCAGGAGCGCAATCAGCGCCAGGGCCGGCAGCGGCACCAGCAGCGCCAGCACGCCCTCGCGCGAAAGCCACGACGTGCGCCATTGGCCCAGCGCACGCCAGGCGCGCGCGGGCCGCCCCAGGTGGGCGAGGGAGCTGAGCAGCCCCGCGGCGGAAAGCGCCAGCCCCGCCAGCAACCCCCACACGTACATCGGCTGCAGCGACGGCATCAGGTCGGCCCGCGCGTGCAGCATGAACAGCGACACGCCGAGCCATGTCAGCAGGCCGTAGCCGGCCCCTGAAAGGGTGGTGAAGAAGATCACCGAAAGCGCGGGATGCATGGTCGCTCCTTCCGCCTGCTCAGCGCCCCAGCGCCCGGCCCAGCCAGCGTTGCAGCGAACGGGCGATGCCGGAGGCGGGCTTGGCATCCGCGTCGGCGTCATCGCGGCCATCCCCGCCGCGTCGCGGACGCGGCGGCAGGTAGCGGTTGACCGGGCCGTAGCCCAGCTCCGGCATCAGCGCCACGCCTTCCCGTTCGGCCACCAGCCTGGACACTTCGGACTCCGGATCGCCAAGGTCGCCGAAGTGGCGGGCCCGGGTCGGGCAGGCCTGCACGCAGGCCGGCACCCGGTCTTCGGGCTCGAGGTTTTCGTTGTAGATCCGGTCCACGCACAGGGTGCACTTCTTCATCACCCCGTCCACTTCCGAATACTCGCGCGCGCCATAGGGGCAGGCCCAGCTGCACAGCTTGCAGCCGATGCACTTGTCCTCGTCCACCAGCACGATCCCGTCTTCCGCGCGCTTGTAGCTGGCACCGGTGGGGCAGACGGTGACGCAGGCCGGGGTGTCGCAGTGCAGGCAGGAGCGCGGGAAGTGCAGGGTCATGGCTGGCTGCGCTTCGCGCCCCCGTGCCGCATCCGGCCCTTCCGGTGCCAGCTCATAGCTGTGCACGCGGTTGAACCACACGCCGGACGGTTCCTTGCCGTAGGGCTGCTCGTCCACCAGCGGGCCCAGGATCCCGCCCGCGTTCCACTCCTTGCAGCTGGTGGCGCAGGCATGGCAGCCCACGCAGGTGTCCAGGTCGATCACCAGGCCGAGCTTCTTTGCAGGGGGCGGTGGCAGCGCGGTCACCGCAGCCTCCGGTGGCGCAGCCGGCCGCTGCCGAACAGCACCAGTGCAATCGACAGCAGCAGCCCGAAGGCAGCGCGCCAGCGGGGCGAGGGCGCGTGCGACGACCACAGGCCGCCCTGGCCGGTGATGATCGATGGATCCAGCAGCGCCCAGGTGCAGGCGATCGCGCCCAGGCAGCCCGCCACCACCATCAGCACCCCGATCAGCCGGTAAAGCGTCTTCATGCCGTGCCTCAGGGATGGAAGGGGAAGAAGCGCGGAATCAGCGTGATCGCCGCGATCCAGAAGATCACGTTCAGCGGCATGCCCACCCGCACGAAATCGCTGAAGCGGTAGCCGCCGGCGGTGTAGACCATGGTGTTGGTCTGGTAGCTGATCGGCGTGGCGAAGCTGGTGGACGCGGCGAACGCCACCGCGATCAGCAAGGGCTTGGCGTCCACGCCCATCGACTCCGCCGTGGCCAGCGCGATCGGCACCACCAGCACCGCGGACGCGTTGTTGCTCATGAACTCGGTCAGCACCGAGGTCATCAGGTAGATCGCGGCCAACGTGGCCAGGGGGCCGTAGGGGCCGAGCACGTCGAGCAGGAGGTTGGCGACCATGGTGGCGCCGCCGGTCTTCTGCAGGGCGATGCCCAGCGGGATGATGCCGGCCAGCAGCAGGATCACCTGCCAGTCGATCGATTCGTAAGCCTCGTCCGGGGTCAGCAGCCGCAGCGCCACCAGCGCCAGGCAGCCCAGCAGCGCCGAGGCCACGATCGGCAGCCAGCCCAGCGCGGCCACGCCGATCGCCGCGGCCATGATCAGCGCCGAGAGGATCGCGCGCCGCGGGGCAACGCGCTGCTGGGCGCGCTCGCCGAGCACGATCATGCCCGGGTCCGCGCGCAGCGCGTCGATGGCGTCCGCCGGGGCATCGAGCATCAGCACGTCGCCCACCGACAGCGGCACCCGGTCCAGCGGCGAGCGGATCGCCAGCTGGCGACGGTGGATGCCCTGCACCCGGGCACGGTAGGTGTGCGCGAAGCGCATGCCATACAGGGTGCGGCCGATCAGGTGCGAGCCGGGGGCGATCATCGCTTCCACGTGCAGGCGCTCGTCCTTGCGCGGGTCGGCGGCATCCTTCTTTTCGGCGTTGGCTTCCTCCTCGGTGAGCGGGCGCGGACGCTCGGGCGCGGTGGGCACACGGTCGAACTTGCACTTCATCGCCTTGCGCGCGGCCTCGATCTTGGGCCAGTCGCCGCGCAGAAGCAGCTTGTCGCCAGCCTGGATCTCCACGACGGTGCCGTGCACCGGTGAGCCCTTGCGCAACACTTCCAGCAGTTCCACGTCGTCGATGCTGTCGGGCACAGCCTCACGCGGGCTGCGGCCGACCACCGGCGATGACTCCGGCACCTGGATCTCGGCGATGAAGCGGCCGGCGTGCTCGGTCTCGCCCGGGTTGGGCGTGCCGCGGTCCGGCAGCAGCCACCAGCCCGCCGTCAGCAGGTACACCGCGCAGATGCCGACGAAGATGATCCCCAGCGGCGCGAACTCGAAGATGGTGAAGCCGACCCCGGTCGCATCGCGCGCCATCGAGTCCACCAGCAGGTTGGTGGAGGTGCCGATCAGCGTGCACACGCCCGCGGTCTGGGAGATGTAGGACAGCGGGATCAGGAACTTGGACGGCGCCCAGCCGTTGGCCGAGGTGGCCACCAGCACCAGTGGCAGGAACACCGCCACCGTGGCGGTGTTGTTGATGAAGGCGGCCACGCTCACCACCAGCCCGAGCATCACCAGCAGGAACAGCCAGCGCCAGCGGATCCGCGAGAGCACGTCGCCGATCGCCACCAGCGCGCCATTGGCCTTGAGCGCACCGCTGAGCACGAACATGCAGGCCACCATCACCGTGGCCTGGTTGCTGAAGCCCGACAGCGCCTCGGGCACGCTGAGCACCCCCAGCACCAGCAGCGCCGTCATCACCAGCAGCGCAACCACATCCACGCGCAGCTTCTCGGTGATGAACAGGTACACCGCCACGCCCATCACGGCGACGGTGATCAGCAACTCCAGCGGCAACCCGGGCATCAGGCGGCCGCCCCGCGCTTGCCGCCGGCGTAGCGCAGCACGCCAGGGCCCTGCGGGCCGGGCAGCGGCGCGAACTGCGGCGTCGATTCATGCGCGCCGGCGGTCGGGCGCAGCGAGACCCGCAGGTCGAACCACGCCGCCTGGCCGGTCACCGGATCCGCGTTGGCGCAGTCGCCGCGCGGCGTGAGGTCGGAGATGAGGTGATTGAGCAAGAAGCCCTCCCTGCCTTCCGGCGCGTCTTTGTCCAGGCCCCAGGCCCCGCGTCGCTTGCCGATCGCGTTCCAGGTCCACACCGTGTCCGGCTGCACGTTGCCGGCGAATTTCGCCTGCACGGTGATGCTGCCATTGTGCGAGGACACTTCCACCATGTCGCCGTCGGCCAGGCCGTGGCGGGCGCCGGTGTCCGGGTGCATGTAGAGGACGTTGCGCGCGGCGATCTGCCGCAGCCACGCGTTCTGCGAACCCCAGGCGTGGTACATGAACATCGGCCGCTGGGTGATCGCGTGCAGGGGGTACGCGTCCAGCTCCACCTGGGCAGCCTCGAAGGGTTCGTACCAGATCGGCAGGGGATCAAAATACGTTTCCACCCGCTCGCGGAGCGCTTCCGGCGGCTGGTGCCGCCCATGCCCCTGCGCTGCCAGGCGGAACTTCTGCAGCGGCTCGGCGTAGAGCTGCATCGGAATCGGGTCGGCCGCGCCGATGAAGCCCATGCCGTGGGCCCAGTCCAGGTAGGCGCGGTTGGACATCTTGAAGTAGCGGCCCGACTGCGGGACCTCCGCGCGCCAGAATCCGCCGTTGTCGATGTAGCGCTGCAGCTGGTCCGGGTTCGGCGCGCCCTTGCCATGCGCGCCGCCGTCGGCTCCGCGCCAGCCGGCCAGCAGGCCCACGCCCGGCGCGCGCTCATGGCGCACGATGTAGTCGGCGTAGTCGCGGTACTTCGGCGAGCCGTCGGCGTTGGCCATGCCCGGCAGCCCGAGCCGGGCGCCCAGCTCCAGCAGCACCGACTGGAAGCCGCGCACATCGCGCGCGCGCCCCTGCGAATCGGGCTGGGTGGCCGGGTCGAACACCGGCTGCCGGATCGCATCGGCGGCACCGTCGGCGTCGGAGATCGGCCGGTCGAGCAGGCTGATCGCGTCGAAGCGCTCCAGGTAGGTGGTATCGGGCAGCACCAGGTCCGCGTAGGCCACCATCTCGCTGGCGTAGGCGTCGGAATAGATGATCCGCGGGATCCGGTATTCCCCGTCGTCGCCCCTGTCGGTCAGCCACTGCATGGTCTGCGTGGTGTTCATGGCCGAGTTCCAGCTCATGTTGGCCATGAACATCATCAGGGTGTCGATCCGCTGCGGATCGCCGGCGTGGGCGTTGCGGATCACGGTGTGCATCATGCCGTGCGCGGCCAGCGGATAGGCCCAGGAATAGGCGTGGTCGATCCGGCGCGGGTGGCCGTCGTCGCCCACCACCAGGTCGTCGGGCGAGTGCACGAAGCCCAGCGGCGGCGCATCCAGCGTGCCGTCTTCGCGGCGGGCCCTGCCCGGGCGGTTGGGCGGCGGCACCGGCCTGGGGAAGGGCGGTTGGAAGCGGAACGACCCGGGGGTGTCCACCGCCCCCAGCAGCAGTTGCAGCAAGTGCAGCGCGCGGCAGGTGTGGAAGCCGTTGGAGTGCGCGCTGATGCCGCGCATCGCGTGCATGGCTACCGGCCGGCCGAGCATTTCCGCATGCTCGCGCCCGTGCGCATCGGTCCAGGCGATGGGCAGGCGGACGGGGTTTTCGAACGCGGTGACCGCCAGTTCGCGGGCGATCCGGCGGATCGTGTCCGCCGGGATCCCGCAGCGTCCGGCCACTGCCTCCGGGGCGTACTGCGGGTCCAGGTAGCGCTCGGCCACCAGCTGGAACACCGGCACCGCGGCGCGGCCATCGGCCAGGGCATACTCGCCCACCACCGCCGGTGAAATGC
>JAAYXJ010000135.1 GCA_012515985.1 Gammaproteobacteria bacterium | reverse complement strand
GGTAGCCGGGAAGCAGGTTGCTCATCAACCCGAGGTCCGAAAGGCCCTGGATGTTGGAGTGCCCGCGCAGGGCGTTCATGCCGCCGCCGGCCACGCCGATGTTGCCCAGCAGCAGCTGCAGCATGGCGCCGGCGCGGATGGTCTGCGAGCCCTTGGAGTGCTGGGTCCAGCCCAGCGCGTAGCAGATCGTCATCGCCCGGTCCGGTGTGGCCGTTGACGAGATGATCTCCATGATCTCCAGGAACTGCTCCTTGGGCGTGCCGCAGATGCGCTCCACCATCTCCGGCGTGTAGCGCGAGTAGTGCTTGCGCATCAGCTGGTACACGCAGCGCGGGTGCTGCATGGTCGGGTCGACGCGGGCGTAGCCGTCCTCCCCGATCTCGTAGTCCCATGAGTCCTTGTTGTAGCGGCGCGTTTCCGCCTCGTAGCCCGAGAACAGGCCGTCGGCGAAGTCGAAGTCCTCGCGCACGATGAAGGGCATGTCCGTGTAGTTGCGGACGTACTCGTGCTGGATGCGGTCGTTCTCCATCAGCCAGCTCATCGCCGCGCCGAGGAACACGATGTCCGTGCCCACGCGGATCGGGGCGTAGTAATCGGCCACCGATGCGGTGCGGTTGAACCGCGGGTCCACGCAGATCAGCTTGGCGCCGTTGACCGCCTTCGCTTCCGTGACCCACTTGAAGCCGACCGGGTGCGCCTCAGCCGAGTTGCCACCCATGACCAGCACAACGTCCGCGTTCTTGATGTCGACCCAATGGTTCGTCATCGCTCCACGGCCAAACGTCGGGGCAAGACCTGCCACCGTCGGGCCGTGTCAAACGCGTGCCTGGTTGTCGAATGCGACCATCCCCAGTGCGCGGACGATCTTGTGGGTGAGGTATCCCGTTTCGTTGGAAGCGGCCGAGGCGGCCAGGAAGCCGGTGCTGACCCAGCGGTTGACGGTGTTGCCGTCCTCGTCCTGGGCGATGAAGTTGGCGTCGCGGTCGTCCTTCATCAGCCGGGCGATGCGGTCCAGGGCGTCATCCCAGGAGATATCCTCCCACTCGTTGGAGCCGGGGCGGCGCACCTGGGGGTTCATGACGCGGGTGGGGCTGTGGATGAAATCCACCAGGCCCGCGCCCTTGGGGCACAGGGTGCCGCGGCTGACCGGATGGTCGGGATCGCCTTCGATGTGGACGATGCTCGACTTGGCGTTCTTCGCCCCGTCCCCAAGCCCGTACATCAGCAGGCCGCACGCGACCGAACAGTAGGGACACGTGTTCCTCGTCTCGGTCATGCGCGCCAGCTTGTATTGGCGGACTTCGGCCATCGCGGTGCCCGGGGACATCCCCAGGACCGCCATGCTCGAGCCGGCCAGGCTGGTGCCAGTGACCTTGAGGAACTGCCTTCGATTCATGCTGGCCATGAAACGATCCTCGGAAAATGGGTTGTGGACGCGCCACCGGAGACCGGGCGCTGGTAGCAGCATAGACCCGGGCACGTGAACGCGTAAACCATTGAGCAAAAAAGCGCGCTGATATGCTGGAGCTTCGTTAATGCCCCGTGAGGAAGACAGTTTGTACGGCGAGGAACTGTGGTTTGGCGATACCCGCCTGGAGCCCGACCACCTGCTGGATGTGCCCTTCGTGCCCAGCGACCAGCGCGTGGTGCGCGCCATGCTGCGCCTTGCCGCGGTCGACGCGCACGACGTGGTCTACGACCTGGGCTCCGGCGACGGCCGGATCGTGGTGGCCGCCGCCCGCGAGTTCGGGGCGCGGGCGGTGGGCGTGGAGATCGACCAGGAGCGGGTGGCGCAGGCCGTGGACCTGGCCGACCGCTCCGGCGTGGACCACATGGTCAGCTTCATCGAGTACGACCTGCTGCACGCCGACTTCAGCCCGGCCACGGTGGTGACCATGTACCTGCTGCACGGGGTGAACATGGAGTTGCGCCCGCGCCTGCTCGAGGAGCTGCGGCCCGGGACCCGGGTGGTCTCGCACGCCTTCGACATGGGCGACTGGAAGCCCGACCGGCGCATTTCCGCCGGCGGGGTGGGCATTTTCCTGTGGATCATCCCGGCCAGGGTGGAAGGCACCTGGGAGTGGGAGGCCGGGGGCCGCCGCTGGCGCGTGGCGCTGGAGCAGAAGTTCCAGAAGGTGGACGGCAAGGCCTGGGTGGACGGCGAGCCGATCGGGCTCGAGCGCGCGGTGCTGTGGGGCGATTGGCTGGAGCTGGTGCTGCGCGCGGACGGTGCGGACGCGGCCGAATCGGTGTTCATGCGCTGCGGGCGCCAGCGCTGGCAGGGCCACGGCGGCGTGCATCAGGGCGCGGTGGCGCGGCGCGTGGACGGATGACGATAGGCCCGGGCGGGCGCCCGCGGCCTGTGTCTAGAATGGCGCGTTTGTCGAGCGGGGGAGCCGCCGGATGCAGACCTTGAAGACGCAGGATGTCATTGCGCTGGGTTTCATGACCTTCGCGCTGTTCCTCGGGGCAGGCAACATCATCTTCCCGCCCATGGTCGGGCTGATGTCGGGCGACAACCTGGGCTGGGCGGCGCTGGGGTTCCTGCTCACCGGCGTGGGCCTGCCGCTGCTGGCCATCGTCACCCTCGCCCGGGTCGGCGGCGGCCTGGACCTGCTGACATCGCCGATCGGCAGGGTCGCCGGCACCGCGTTCGGCGTGGTGATCTACCTCACCATCGGGCCGCTGTTCGCCACCCCGCGCACGGTGACGGTCTCGTTCGAGATGGGATTCGCCCCGTTCATCGGCGACGGGACCGCGCAGCTGTTCGGGTATTCGGTCATCTATTTCGCGGTCGCGATCCTGATCGCGCTGTTCCCCGGCCGGCTGATCGACAACGTCGGCAAGGTGCTCACGCCGCTGCTGCTGCTGGCGCTGCTGGTGCTGGGCGGTGCGGCGCTGCTCAACCCGGCCGGCAGTGCCGGCGTGCTGGCCGAGGCCTATCGCGAGGCGCCGCTGTCGCAGGGCTTCATCCAGGGCTACCTGACCATGGACGCGCTGGCAGGCCTGGTGTTCGGCGTGGTCATCGTGAGCGCGATCCGCGCCCGCGGCGTGGACAGCGGGCGCATGATCACCCGCTACACCATTGTCGCCGCGCTGATCGCCGCGCTGTGCCTGTCGCTGGTGTACCTGTCGCTGATGTGGCTGGGATCCACCAGCGGCGCCGTGGCCCCGGACGCGGAAACCGGGGTGGCGGTGCTCACCGGCTACGCCCACTACGCGTTCGGGCCCGTGGGCGGGGTGCTGCTGGGCGCGGTGATCACCCTGGCGTGCCTGACCACGGCGGTGGGGCTGCTGACCGCGCTGGGGGTGTACTTCAGCCACCTGCTGCCGGTGTCCTACCGCACGGTGGTGATCGTGATGGGGCTGTTCTCGATGGCCGTGGCCAACCAGGGCCTGGCCCAGCTGATCGCGTTCTCGGTGCCGATCCTGGTGGGGCTGTATCCGATCGCCATCACCCTGATGCTGCTGGGCCTGGCCTGGCGCCTGTGGCGCTGGCCGCGGCGGGTGTTCGTGCCGGCGATGGCGGTGGCCACCGTGTTCGGGGTGATCGACGGGTTGATCGCCGGCGGGTTCGAGGATTGGATCCCGGGGTGGCTGCAGCTGCTGCCGGGATCGTCCGCCGGGCTCGGCTGGACGCTGCCGGTGGCCATCGTCGTGGTGATCGCGGCGATCGTGGACCGCACCTTGCCAGCGCCCGCCGCGCAGGCCGCCTGACCCCACTCCAGACAAGGTTTCCCACATGGCCCTGCCCGAGTTCCTGCGCCGCCCCAGCCTGGTCACCCAGATCGTCATCGCGCTGCTGCTGGGCACGCTGGTCGGGGTGGCGTGGCCGGCGGCGGGCCGCTCGGTGGAGCTGCTGGGCACGGCGTTCGTCGAAGCACTCAAGGCAGTGGCGCCGGTGCTGGTGCTGGTGCTGGTGGCCGCGGCCATCGCCGGCCACCGCGGGGGTGGCGGGACCCACATGCGCCCGGTGCTGCTGCTGTATGCCATCGGTACGGTGGGGGCGGCCCTGATCGCGGTGACCGCCTCGTTCCTGTTCCCGACCACGCTGGTGCTCAACGTGGATCCGGACGTGCCGATGTCGCCGCCGGGCGGGATCGGGGAAGTGCTGCGCAGCGTGGCGCTGCAGGTGTTCGACAACCCGGCGCGGGCCATGGCCAACGCCAACTACATCGGCCTGCTGGCCTGGGGCGTGGCCCTGGGGCTGGCGCTACGCCGCGCGGGCGAGGGCATCCGGGCCGGCCTGGCCGACCTGGCCGAGGCGGTCAGCACGGTGGTGCGCTGGGTGATCCGGTTGGCGCCGTTGGGGATCTTCGGGATCGTGGCCTCGACCCTGGCCACGGCGGGCCTGGGGGTGCTGCTCGACTATGCGCACCTGCTGGCGGTGCTGCTGGGCTCGATGCTGGCGGTGGCGCTGGTGCTCAATCCGCTCATCGTGTTCGCGGTGACGCGGCGCAATCCGTTCCCGCTGGTGTTCAGGTGCCTGCGCGAGAGCGGGATCACGGCGTTCTTCATGCGTTCCTCGGCGGCCAACATCCCGGTCAACCTGGCATTGGCGAAGCGGATGGGGCTGCACCAGGCGACGGCGTCGGTGGCGATCCCGCTGGGGGCGGCGATCAACATGGCCGGGGCGGCGGTGACGATCACGGTGCTGACGCTGGCGGCGGTGCACACGCTGGGCATTCCGGTGGACCTGCCGACGGCGCTGCTGCTGAGCGTGGTGGCGGCGGTGGGGGCGTGCGGAGCGTCTGGCGTGCCGGGAGGTTCGCTGCTGTTGATCCCGCTGGCGTGCGGGCTGTTCGGGATCGATGCGGATATTGCGATGCAGGTGGTGGCGGTCGGGTTCGTGGTGGGCGTGGTGCAGGATTCGGCGGAGACGGCGCTGAATTCGTCGACCGATGTGGTGTTCACGGCGGCGGTGTGCCAGCGGATGGAGCAGAAGGACGCTGCTGCTTCCTGAGTTGTCGTGGTGAATGGCGGACTGGGCGGGACCCGGTTTGCTCATGCCGGGGGAGTTTGCTTCGCCTCAGGATGCGGTGACCTGACGGGCCCCGCCGCGGCCGGGGGACATGGAGACTGGAGGGCACCCCACCCGGTGCCCCCGC
>JAAYXJ010000134.1 GCA_012515985.1 Gammaproteobacteria bacterium | reverse complement strand
TGTCGGGGTCGTGGGTGAGGAAGAGGCTGACGTTGCGTTCGAGCTTGTCGGCGAGGAACTCGGTTTTCTCGTCGATCAGGAGCTCGGGGCTGCGGTCGTAGCCCATGGTGATGGGGAGGTGGACCCAGGGGCGGCCGGGGACGAGGTCGGCGCAGAAGACGACGCCGCCGTGGGGTTTGCCGTCCGGGCCGGGCGGGCCGTGGATTTCGGCGAGCATCATGCCGGGGGTGTGGCCGTCGCTGTAGGTGAAGCTGACGGCATCGCCGAGGATGTCCGAACGGCCGCCGTCGACGAACTGGAGGTGGCCGCTGGCTTCCAGCAGGCCCGGGAGTTCGGGGATGAAGCTGGCGCGGTCGCGGGCGTGCGGGTGGTTGGCGCGCTCCCAGTGGGGGCGGCTGGTGAGGAAGATGGCGTTGGGAAAGAGGAGTTCGGGCGGCTGGCCTTCGCGGTATTCGCGCAGCAGGCCGCCGGCGTGGTCGAAGTGCAGGTGGGAGAGGACGACGACGTCGATGTCCTCGTGCGAGAAGCCGGCTTCTGCGAGCGAGTCGAGCAGGACGTGGCGCTCTTCAACAACGCCGTAGCGGTCGCGCATCTTCGGGTCGAAGAAGGCGCCGACGCCGGTGTCGAACAGCACGGTCTTGCCGTTGACCGGCTGCACCAGCAGGGCGCGGCAGGCGAGCGGGATGCGGTTGAGTTCGTCGGGCTGCATCCAGCGCGTCCACATGGCCCGGGGGGCGTTGCCGAACATGGCGCCGCCGTCGAGTTTCTGGGTGTTGCCTTCGATCGACCAGATCTTCATCGCCAGTACTCCTTGGGTCTCGGGCCCCTGCTAGTTGCCCTCCTCCAGCTCCACTTCGGCAGAGCCGACCGGGTTGCGCGGGTCGGTGCCGCCTTCCAGGGTGTTGTCGCGCAGGTTCCAGGCCACGGTCTGCAGGTTGCCCCAGCTGTGGCTGGAGGTGCGGCCCTGGGCGCGGCGCATCTCGTCTTCCTCGTCGGGCGAATCCACTTCGTGTCCCATCGCGCGCAGTTCGGTGATGACCTGCGGGCTGAAGGCGCCGCCCTCGGCGGAAATGCGGTCCGGCAGCCACTGGTGGTGGAAGCGCGGCAGCGCGGCCACCGCCTGGGCGTCCAGGCCGGCGTCATAGCCGAGGATCCCCAGCAGCACCATGGTGATGATGCGGGTGCCGCCCGGGGTTCCGAGCACGGCGATGCGGTCGTCGGAGACCATGAAGGTCGGCGTCATCGAGCTGAGCATGCGCTTGCCCGGCTCGGGCGCGTTGGCCTCAAAGCCCATCACCCCGAACGCATTGGGCTCGCCCGGGACGAGGGCGAAGTCGTCCATCTCGTTGTTGAGCAGCACGCCGGTGCCCGGCGGCACCAGGCCGGAGCCGTAGAGCAGGTTCACGGTCTGGGTGGCGGCCACGCGGTTGCCCTCGGCGTCGATGATCGAGAAGTGGGTGGTCTCCTCGTCCTCGAGCGGGGTCGGCACGCCCGAGAGCAGGTCGCTGGGGGTGGCGCGGGTCGGGTGGATGGTGGCGCGCAGGCCGGCGGCGTAGTCGCGGCTGGTGAGGGTGCGCAGCGGAATGTCGACGAAATCCGGATCGCCCAGGTAGAAGGTGCGATCGCGGAACGCGCGGCGCATGGATTCCACGATCAAGTGGGCGCGCTGCGCGGGCTCGAGTTCCTCGAGGTTCCAGCCGCTGAGGATCTGCAGCATCTGCGCCAGCGCCACGCCGCCGGATGACGGCGGCGGCGCGGTCACGATTTCCCACTCGTGATAGTCCAGCCGCAGCGGCTCGCGCTCGACCACCTTGTAGGCGGCCAGGTCCTCGGCCGTCCATTCGCCGCCTTCGGCGCGCACGCCGTCCACCAGCAGCTTGGCGGTTTCGCCACGGTAGAAGCCGTCGAAGCCGTCCTCGGCCAAGCGCTGGAGCGTGCGGGCGAGGTCCGGCTGGCGGAAGGTGTCGCCTTCGCGCATGGCGCGGCCGTCGATGAGGAAGGTCTCGCGCGTGCCCGGATAGCGCTCCATCACCTCGGCACGGCGCTCGTAGCCGCGCACCATGCGTCCGTAGACCGGGAAGCCCTCCTCTGCCAGGCGGATTGCTGGCGCGAGCGAGCGCGCCAGCGGCAGCTCTCCGTATTCGGCGGCCAGATGCACGAACGCGGCGGGAAGACCGGGGATGCCGGCCGCCCACGGCCCGTTGGTGGCGCGGTCGCGGTTGAACTCGCCGTCCTCGGTCAGGTAATGCTCGGGGCGCACTGCGGCCGGCGAGGTTTCGCGTGCATCAATGAAGACGTCGCGGCCGGTGTCGGCCTCGTGCAGCAGGAAGAACCCGCCGCCGCCGATGCCGGAGCTGATCGGCTCCACCACCGACAGCGCCGCCGAGACCGCGATCGCGGCATCAAACGCGTTGCCGCCTTCGCGGATGATCTCCAGCCCCGCGTCGGTGGCCAGCGAATGCGCCGAGGCGATGGCAACGCCCGGCGGCGTGCCGTGCGCCGCCGATTGACGCTCGGCGGGCTGGGCGGGGTTGGCTACCGCGGTGCGATCGCAGGCGGGTGCGGCCACCAGGGCCGCGACGAGGACCAGGACGTGCCAGGATTTCATGCCGACTCCAATGCTGCGGATTGGTTGAACATCAGGCCGCTTGGTTACGCGGCGCCGCCCCCTGCTGCTGCAGGCGGCGCAGCTTGGCCAGCAGCTCGGGTTCGGACTCGGGGTTGTCGGGATCCGGATCGATGCATTCGACCGGGCACACCATCACGCACTGGGGCTCGTCGAAGTGCCCCACGCACTCGGTGCACAGCGCCGGATCGATCTCGTAGATCGTCTCGCCCTGCGAGATCGCCGTGTTCGGACAGGCCGGTTCACAGACGTCGCAGTTGATGCAGAGCTCGTTGATTTTCAGCGACATTGAAGGCTCGATGTGGCGAAGGCCGCCACCGCGCCGGCCGCGGACGCTGCCGCGCCCGGGCAATGCAGGCGGCCCGGGCCGGACCCGGGGCCGCCGTCGGGGCGTTGACCGCCCCAGCTTACTTCTGGATGAAGATGTATTCGACGCCCGCCGGGGCAACAGCCTGTTGCACCCGGTCGTTGTCGGCCTCATCGCCGATGAACAGCACGCGCACGCCTTCCATCGTGTCTTCGGGCACGTCTTCGAAGGCGCGCACCACCAGGTCCGCGGTGCGACCGGAATCGGCGCCGGCGTAGGCCAGCAGGTTCCCGCGCACGATGCCGCGGGCCAGGTCCATCTCCGCGCGCTCGGCCAGGCGCAGGTATTCGGCGTCGGCCGTGTCGGCCTCCTTGATGAGCTCCGGACCGGTCGTGCCCTCCGCGTCGCCGGCCACCTCCTCGACCGCCTCCGCCCCGTCGGCCTCCACGGGCTCCACGGGTTCGGCTTCAGCCGCGTCCCGCGCCGGCGGCACCAGGTACACATACGGCTGGTTGTAGATGCCTTCCATGTGGCGTCCAACGACGTCGTTGAGGTAGGCGCGCCACTCGTTGCGGTCTTCGGTCTGCGGCGCCGCCAGCGGGCCGGTGTCGACGGTTTCCTGTTCTGCTTCATCCTGCTGGCAGGCTGCCAGCGGAAGTGCGAGGCAGGCGCTGAGCAGCAGGCGGGTCATGATCTTCATTGGTGTTCGTCCCCTCGGGATACGGAATTGTCTGTCAGGTCTTGGTGTGGTTGCGCCGCCATTCGGCCTGCAGCGCCTCGGCCACGACCGCCGGTACAAAGGCGGACACGTCGCCGCCAAGGCGCGAGATTTCCCGCACCAGCGACGAGGATATGAAGCCGTACTGTTCGGCCGGGGTCAGGAACAGGGTCTCGACCTCCGGGATGAGGTGCCTGTTCATGCTGGCCATCTGGAACTCGTATTCGAAATCCGACACCGCGCGCAGGCCGCGCAGCAGCACGCCGGCGCCAATCTCGCGGACGAAATCGGCCAGCAGGCTGTCGAATGCCCGCACCTCGACGTTGTCGTGGCGCTCCAGGGCAATGCGGGCCAGCTTGAGCCGCAGGTCGAGGTCGAGCGTGGGACCCTTGCCGGGGCTTTCGGCGATCCCCACGACGATGCGCTCGAACAGCGGCGCGGCGCGATGGATGAGGTCGATGTGACCGTTGGTGATCGGGTCGAAGGTGCCCGGATAGACCGCGATGCGGTGGCGCGCCACGCTCATGTCGGAAAAGCCTTCCACGATTCGACCGGATGGGATGACGCCAAGTGTAACAGCGTCATCACCGCCCGGAGCCGGCTTCGGGGCGGCGATAGAGCGCGTGATGCGCCTCACGCGTCCGCAGCTCGCGATGCGGCAGCCAGCCGCTGCCCGGGTCCACGGGCGCGGCAGCCGATGACTCCAGGTACAGCCACGCACCCTCGGCCAGCCACGGATCCAGCACACCGAGCACCGGCGACCACAGTCCGGCATCGAATGGCGGGTCAAGAAAGACGACGTCGAACCTTCCATGCACGGGCAGCCGGAGGAACGCCAGGGCGTCGGCCCGGACGACCCGGGCCGCGGGGCCGGCGTCGAGCCTGCGCAGGCTGTCTTCCAGCGCCGTGGCGAGCGCGGGGTCGCGTTCCACCAGCAGGGCCTGGGCCGCGCCGCGCGACAGGGCCTCGATGCCCAGCGCACCGCTCCCGGCAAACAGGTCCAGCACGCGTGCGCCCGGCAGCACCGGCTGCAGCCAGTTGAAAAGCGTTTCGCGGGCCCGGTCGGAAGTCGGGCGAAGGCCGGCCGAATCGGCGACCGGCAAACGCGTGCCGCGCCAGCGGCCGCCGATGATGCGGACCTTGCCTGGCGGGCGTTTCATGTGGCCCTGCCCCGGCCTGGGAGTGACGATGCGGGTGGTAACATCCCGCCATTCTCCCCCATTTGCAGGACTCCACGGCGGTATGGCCAGCTGGTTCCGACGCGACAAACAAGAACCGGAAGGCCCGGCCGGCAGGCGGCGCCTGAGCATCGAGGAACTGGCGGCAGCGTTCCCGGAAAGCCACCAGGCCGCGCCCTCCGAAGCCGGGACCACTGAAGAACCCGCCGCCGAAGCGGAAGCGCCCCCGGCGCAGCCTGGCGCGGAAGCACCGGCGCCTGCGCCGGCCCCGCCCGCTGCTGCCGCGCCACCGGAGGTGCGTTCGCTGCAGCCGGCAGCTGTCCCGCCGGCCGCTCCCGCCGCTCCCACCGAACCCGTGGCCGCGCCTCCGGCGCCGGCCGGGCCGCCACAGGCGCCGGCGGCGGCGCCCGGCAAGAAGGGCTGGCGCGAACGCCTGGGCGTCAGCGGCTTCGCGCGCAACCTCGGCGGGTTGTTCTCCGGCAACCCGCGCCTGGATGACGACCTGCTCGACGAGATCGAGACGGCGCTGCTGGTGGCGGATGTGGGCGTCTCCGCCACCACCGGCCTGGTGGAAACCATGCGCAAGCGCATGAAGGCGCGCGAGTTCGCCGATGCGAACGCGCTGCTCAAGGGGCTGCGCGATGAAATGGTCGCGCTGCTGCAGCCCGTGGCCCGGCCCCTGGTCATCGACAGCGCTGCCAAACCTTTCGTGATCCTCACCGTGGGCGTCAACGGCGTGGGCAAGACCACCACCATCGGCAAGCTTGCGCGGCGCTACAAGGAGGAGGGTCACAGCCTGATGCTGGCCGCCGGCGACACCTTCCGCGCCGCCGCCGTGGCCCAGCTGCAGGCGTGGGGCGAGCGCAACGGCGTGCCCGTCGTTGCCCAGGGCCAGAACGCCGACGCCGCTTCGGTGGCGTTCGACGCGCTGCAGTCGGCCAGGTCGCGCGGCACCGGCGTGCTGATCGCCGACACCGCCGGCCGGCTGCACACCCAGCAGGGCCTGATGGCCGAGCTGGGCAAGATCCGCCGGGTGCTCGGCAAGGTGGACCCCGCCGCACCCCATGAGGTGCTGATGGTGGTGGACGGCACCACCGGCCAGAACGCGGTCTCGCAGGTGCGGCAGTTCAAGGCGGCCGTCGATGTCACCGGGCTGGTGGTCACCAAGCTGGATGGAACCGCCAAGGGCGGCGTGGTGTTTGCGCTGGCGCGCGAGTTCGGCATCCCGATCCGCTACGCCGGCATTGGCGAGCGGTCGGAGGACCTCCGGGTGTTCGACGCCGAGGCCTTCGTCGACGCGCTGCTGCCGGAGGCGCTGGGCGGGTGAAGCGCCGCTCCGCGATCGCGTTGATCGTGGTCGTGGTGCTCGTGCTGGCCACCGCGCTCATGCTGCGGTGGGCGATGCGCCCGCAGACGCTTGGGCCGCAGGTGCTGGGCATGACCGGCCGCGCGCTCGGGCTGGAGATCAGCGCGCGCGACTTCGACTACCGCCTGCGCGGCACGCCGCAGCTCGTCGCCCGCGGTGTAAGCGCGCGGGTGCCCGGCGCGCGGGCGCCGCTGCTGGAGGCCGAACGCGTGTTCGTCTCGGTGCCCTGGTCCACGCTGCGATCGCGTGGTGCGGAACTCACGGTGCAACGCATCGAAGTGGATGCGCCGCGGCTGGCGCTGCAACCGTTCATGGCCTGGTGGTCGCAGCGTCCTCCCGGCGACGGCCGTCTGCCCACCCTGTCGGATGGCCTGCTGATCGAAGGAGGCGAGGTGGACGGTGGCAGCTGGAGGCTGCGCGACGTGCGCGTGGACATGCCCCGCTTCGCACGCGATGCGCGCGTGCGCGGGGCGGTCTCGGGCAGCTGGCTTGCGGCGTCGTTTGAAGTCCCGTTCCACCTGCAGGTGACCATGACCCGGCCGGCCATGGGCGCCGGCGTGGGCATTGCCGGCTGGGCCGGCGCGCACGCGCAGGGGTGGCGGCTCGACAACCGGCTGGTCGCATCCACCCGGCTGGAAGACGGCGCCCAGGGAGCGTCCGGAGTCCGGCTGCAACGTCTGCGGCTGTCGTCCGCTTCGCGCGTTGAATCAGATGGTCCGGCGCAGGAGTTCGCGCTGGGGCTGGCGGCTGACGGCGCCTACGCCGACGGATCGCTCGTACTCGCGCCGGCCGCACTTGCCCTGCGCGGCCGGGACCTGGTGCCCGACCTGCATGGCCGGGGACGCCTGGCGCTCGGCGCTACACTGGCATTCGACATTGCCGGTGCGATCGAACAGTGGCCGGCCCGCTGGCCAGAGCTCCCGGCGCCCATCGGTGATTCCGACGAACCGCTGCCATTCCGCGCGGCCTATGCGGGGGCAACGGACCTCTCGGATCCGCTACGGCTGGAGCTTTCCCGCAACCACGCACGCTTCGAAGGCAAACTGCGCGTTCCCGCGGTCACCGTCTGGTCCGGCGCGCTGGAAACCGGCAGTCCCCTGCCCCCGCTTGAAGGTCATCTGGTTGTGCCACGCATCGACATCGCTGGCGCCAGCTTCCACGGAGTGGAAATCACTTTCGACGACGACAACGGCGGGCGGGTGGATCCATGAAACACGACGCCACCAGCCCCTTCGCCAGCCGCCTGCTCGAGTGGTTCGACGCCAACGGCCGCCACGACCTCCCATGGCAGCATCCGCGCACCCCGTACCGCGTCTGGCTCTCGGAGATCATGCTGCAGCAGACCCAGGTGCAGGTGGTGATTCCGTACTTCCAGCGCTTCGTGGAAGCCTTGCCGGATCTGCCGGCGCTCGCGCGCGCGCCGCTGGACGAAGTGCTCGCGCTGTGGTCGGGCCTGGGCTACTACGCCCGCGCCCGCAATCTGCATGCGGCGGCAAGGATTTGCATGGAGCGGCACGGCGACACCCTCCCACGCGAACCTGGAGCGCTGAGGGCGCTTCCTGGAATCGGCCGCAGCACCGCCGGCGCGATCCTCGCCCAGGCCTGGGGCGACCGGCACGCGATCCTTGATGGCAACGTCAAGCGCGTGCTCGCGCGGTTCCACGCCGTGGAAGGTTGGCCCGGCGCGTCCGCGGTCGAGCGCAGGCTGTGGGAATACGCCGAGGCACACCTGCCCCACGCGCGGCTTGCCGATTACGTGCAGGCGCAGATGGACCTGGGCGCAACCGTGTGCACCCGCCACGCGCCGTCATGCCTGCTGTGCCCCGTCAGAGCCGATTGCCAGGCGCTGGCCCGCGGCCAGACGGCCGAATTGCCCACCCCCAAGCCGGGCAAGCCGCTGCCACGTCGGGAAACCCTGGTGCTGCTTGCAATCGACCACGAGGGGCGCGTGCTGCTGCAGCGACGCCCGCCTGCGGGGATCTGGGGTTCGCTTTGGTCGCTGCCTGGCGGCGACGACGAGGCCAGCGCGCGGGCCTGGTTCGAAAGCCACCTGCGCGGGCACTGGGACGACGGCGAGCCGCTGGAACCGCTCGTCCACGCCTTCACCCACTTCCAGCTCACCCTGCATCCGATCCGATGGCGCGCCGCCGCGCCCACCAGCGCCGTGATGGAGGACGGGGATCACCGCTGGGTCCGGCCCGATGCGCTCGGGGAGCTGGGCATCCCCGCTCCGATCCGCCGGCTTCTCGCGGCCTCGCAGAGCGGGCGATGAGCGGTCCGCCCTACAATGGGCCACCCCTTCCCCACGAGGTGAACAGCGTGCGCAAAGTTTTCTGCCAGTACGAACAGGCCGAGGCCGAAGGCCTGGATTTCGCGCCGTGGCCAGGCGAACTCGGCAAGCGCATCTACGACAACATAGGCAAGAAGGCGTGGTCCGACTGGCTTGCCCACCAGACGATGCTGATCAACGAGAACCGGCTTTCCCCGCTGGATCCCAAGCACCGCGCCTTCCTCGAAGGCGAGATGAAGAAGTTCCTGTTCGAAGGCGGCGCCGAGAAGCCCGCAGGCTATGTGCCCGAATCGCCGGACTGATCTTCGCGCGGCTCGTCCACCACTTCCCCGCCTTCGCGCATGTCGCGTTCCGCCTGGCGGATCGCGGTGACGTCAAGCGGCCGGATCTGGCGGATGTGGCAGGGGATGTTCATCGACGGCGTGCCGCCGAGCGGTCTCACCTTGTCGAAGTTGACGTGCACGGTGTTCATGTTGCTGGTGATTGCGATCGAGTGGCTGTAGGCCAGGTCCGGGCACGTGCCCGACAGGTCCAGCAGCCAGGCCTCCCGTGGCCGCGTCCACACGGCGAGCGCGGAGTCGCCCAGCGCGGTCCAGCTGTGGAGGCGGCCGAAGAAGCGGAAGCTCGTGACCGGTTCGCCCGCGTGCGATTCGTACAGTGCCAGCCTCTGGCTGTCGCCCATGCCGGTGGACGCACATGCGGCCAGCAGCAGCGCGGCCAGGGTCGCGGTGATTGACCTGCCCATGCGAGGACTCCTGCAGATGGATCCACCGCCCATCATGCGCCACACGCCTGCCCGGCACCGGGCCGCGCCGCCGGATATTCAGCTGGCATATGGCCGGACAACAAAAAGCCCGCATCAGCGGGCCCGTGATCCTGATGGTGGCCAGGGAGGGAATCGAACCCCCGACACGGGGATTTTCAATCCCCTGCTCTACCAACTGAGCTACCTGGCCGAAAGACTGCACGGCCACGCCGTGAGAGGCGGGAATGATACGGCCCGCGGACGGGTCGGGCAAGCGCTGGGCACAGCCTCCAGGCGGGAAGCGACCGCGGCCCGCACGCCGCAGGTGCTTGTCGCCGCCTGCCATGGGCCGTAAACTATGCGGCCGCCGCGGGCCCCGGCACGCGGATGCGGCATCAGGGCGGTTAGCTCAGCGGTAGAGCATTGCCTTCACACGGCAAGGGTCAGTGGTTCGATCCCACTACCGCCCACCAGACACCAGAAAGGCCACCTCCGGGTGGCCTTTTTGTTTGATCGGCGGCAGTCGGCGAACCCGCCCGGTGCGCTCAGCGTCCCTGCGGGGTGAAAGCCTGGCGCCACTGGGCGATGAAGTCCTTGGCGGCCTGGATCCGGTGCGGATAGTCCTTGACCACCTGCGGGCTGGTCTGTTCGAATCCCTGCATGATCGCGTTGACGTCGTCCCAGAACTTCGGGTTGGCGGCCACGGGACGGACCAGCGTCAGCAACAGGACTTCCATCGCCATCATCTTGGCGACCAGCTCATCGGCATTGTTTGGCGGTTGTGCCATGGGGTACTCCTATTTCCGGGGGAGACAGGATACCCGCCTGCACCCCCGGCGTTGATCGGCAGCCCTGCCACCCGGGTCCTCAGAAGAACCTGTACTCCACCAGCAGGCTGTAGGCGCGCCCGCGCGGGTCGGCGATCCTTGGTTCCCAGGCCGCGCCGGCGGCGAAGTCGTTCTGGTGCGCGGTGAAGGGCGGATCCTCGTCGAGCAGGTTGCGCACGCCGAAGGTCAGCTTCACGTTTTCGATCCCGGTCCAGCTCACGCTGTAGTTGTAGGTGGTGTAGCTGGAGACCCGCGGGTCCCACGCCGGTGGCACGTAGGTGCCATTGCGCACGCTCACCGGCAGCTCGTCGTTGTAGCCGTGGCGGTAGACCTGGGTGAGGCTGTGGCTCCAGTCGCCGCGGAACCAGCTGAAGTTGAGCGTGTGCTTCCACTTGATCGGCAGGTTGTAGTAGCGCACGTAGTCGCCGACCAGGTTGTCGGTGTACGGAAGCGCCTCGATGCCCTTGGTGCGGAACGAATCGATGTAGCTGCCGTTGAGGCCCAGGCGCCAGGTGCCGCCGGCGAGGTCGCCGAACACGTTGGCGTCCAGCTCAACGCCCGACATCTTGCTGCCGCCGGAGTTGATGTAGCGCCGGTCGATGGCGACGACGTCGCCGCTGGCGTCGCGGATCCAGTTGCCGGAGAAGAGGTCGTAGTACTCGATCAGGAGCTCGCGTGGCGCCGAGCGGATGGTGTTGGTGCGCTCGATCTCCCACCAGTCCAGGGTCAGGTTGAACCAGTACACCGGCGCGATGACCACGCCCAGGCTCTTCTGCTTCGACTCCTCAGGCTCCAGGTCGACCTTGCCGCCGAAGAGCTCGTCCGGGCGGATCGATTCGCAGCCGGGGACCGAATCGTTGGCGATCCCGCCGGGGCAGCTCGCCGGGTCCGCGAGGTCCAGGCCGGTATACGGCAGCTCCGACACCCCGTTGAAGAGCTGGTTGAAGGACGGCACCTTGAAGCCGGTGCTGTACGCGCCGCGGAACGCGAGCGCATCGATCGGCTGGTACTTGAACGACACCTTGGGGTTGGTGGTGCTGCCGAAGCCGTCGTAGTGGTCGTAGCGCCCGGCCAGGGTCACCTCCAGGCTCTCGAACAGCGGCAGGTACACCTCGGCGAACACCGCCTTGATGTCACGGCTGACGTCGTCGAGGATGTTGGCCTGGTCGAACGGCGCGTTGAACACCACGCGCGGGTCCGTCCTCTGGTCGCC
>JAAYXJ010000133.1 GCA_012515985.1 Gammaproteobacteria bacterium | reverse complement strand
CGCTGGACGAATACCGGCAGTACATCGAGAAGGACGCGGCGCTGGAGCGTCGGTTCCAGAAGGTGCTGGTGGACGAGCCGACGGTGGAGGACACGATCGCGATCCTGCGCGGATTGAAGGAGAAGTATGCGGTGCACCACGGGGTGGAGATCACCGATCCGGCGGTAGTGGCCGCAGCGACCCTTTCGCACCGCTACATCGCCGACCGCAAGCTGCCCGACAAGGCCATCGACCTGATGGACGAGGCGGCTTCGCGCATCCGCATGGAGATCGACTCCAAGCCGGAGGAGCTGGACCGGCGCGAGCGCCGTCTGATCCAGCTCAAGATCGAGCGCGAAGCGCTGAAGAAGGAAACCGATGACGCCTCGAAGCAGCGGCTGGCGGACCTGGAAGCCGAGATCGAAGGGCTCGAGCGCGAGTACAACGACCTGGAAGAGGTGTGGAAGGCCGAGAAGGCGACCGTGCAGGGCGCAACGAAGATCAAGGAGCAGATCGAGCAGGCGCGTCTGGAGCTGGAGTCGGCGCAGCGGGCGCAGGACTACGCGAAGATGAGCGAGATCCAGTACGGGCGCCTGCCCGAGCTGGAAAAGCAGCTGCAGGCAGCGCAGGAGGCCGAGACCACCGGCTTCACGCTGCTGCAGGACAAGGTGACCGACGAGGAGATCGCCGAGGTCGTGGCGCGCTGGACCGGGATCCCGGTCAGCAAGATGCTCGAGGGCGAGCGCGACAAGCTGCTGCGCATGGAGGAGATGCTGCACAGGCGCGTGGTCGGCCAGGACGAGGCAGTGAAGGTGGTTTCCGACGCCGTGCGCCGTTCACGAGCGGGCCTGAGTGATCCCAACCGGCCCAGCGGCTCGTTCCTGTTCCTGGGCCCCACCGGCGTGGGCAAGACCGAGCTGTGCAAGGCGCTGGCCGAATTCCTGTTCGACAGCCCGGACGCGATGGTGCGCATCGACATGAGCGAGTTCATGGAAAAGCACTCCGTGAGCCGGCTGGTCGGTGCGCCGCCGGGCTACGTGGGCTACGAGGAAGGCGGCTACCTGACCGAGGCGGTGCGCCGGCGCCCGTACAGCGTGATCCTGCTCGACGAGGTCGAGAAGGCGCATTCGGATGTGTTCAACATCCTGCTGCAGGTACTCGACGACGGCCGCCTGACCGATGGCCAGGGCCGCACCGTGGACTTCCGCAACACGGTGATCGTGATGACGTCGAACCTGGGCAGCCAGATGATCCAGGAGTTCGACGGCGACGGCTCGCCCGAGGCCTACAACACCATGAAGGCGGCGGTGATGGGGGTGGTGCAGGCGCACTTCCGGCCCGAGTTCATCAACCGGCTTGATGACATCGTGGTGTTCCACCCGCTGGACCTGGAGCAGATCAAGTCGATCTCCAGGATCCAGATGGCCGGGCTGGAGAAGCGTCTCGCCGAGCGGGGGATTTCCCTGGACGTCTCCGAGCGCGCGCTGGACCTGCTGGCCAGCGTCGGCTTCGATCCCGTGTATGGCGCAAGGCCGCTCAAGCGGGCCATCCAGCAGCAGCTGGAAAACCCGCTGGCATCGAAGATCCTGGCCGGCGAGTTCGGCCAGGGGGATACGGTGCGGGTGGATGCCGAAGCCGGGGAGCTGAAGTTCGCGAAGGCCTGAGCCGCCTGCACGGCGCCCGGCGCCCGGCCGGGTTGACGGCGGGTTGACCCGGGGCCGGCCACAATCCCCCGGGAGCTTTCCGCCACCCCGGCGGAGCAATGGCGGTGCGATGCGCGTCCTCATCAGTGGCGGCAGCGGATTCCTGGGGCGCGCGTTGACCGCGCGCCTGCGCGGGGATGGTGCGCAGGTTGCCTGGGCTTCCCGCGATCCGTCGCGCCAGGCACCGGAAGGGGTCGAAGTCCTGACCTACGACCGGCTGCGGCCGGAAGACCGCTTCGACGCCGTGGTGAACCTGGCGGGGGCAGGCATTGCCGAAAAGCGCTGGAGCTACCGGCGCAAGAAGCTGCTGATCCAGAGCCGGCTCGGCCCGACCCGGGCCCTGGTCGAGTGGATGCGCCGCGGCCGCGAACGGCCCCGGGTCCTGCTCAGCGGTTCCGCGGTCGGCTGGTACGGCGCCCAGGGAGACACGCCGTTGACCGAGGGCAGCAGCGCCGCCGAGGATTTCTCGCATTCGCTCTGCGAGGCCTGGGAGTCGGCGGCCATGGAGGCCGTGTCGCTGGAGGTACCGGTCCTGCTGCTGCGCACAGGGATCGCGCTGCATCCGGCGGGCGGCATGCTCAAGCGGCTGCTGCCGCCCTTCCGCATGGGCCTGGGTGCGCGCCTGGGTGACGGCAGCCAGGTCCTGAGCTGGATCTCGAGGCGCGACTGGGTGGAGGCGGTGCGGAGCCTGTTGCTGCAGCACCTTGACGGAACGCGGAGCGCACCGGTGGGTCCGGTCAATGTGACCGCGCCCGAGCCGGTGACCAACGCGCAGTTCACGCGCGCGCTTGCCCACGCGCTGCGCCGCCCGGCGGGCCTGGCCTTGCCGGCGCCGGTGCTGAGGCTGGGCCTTGGCGAAATGTCCACGCTGCTGCTGGAAGGCCAGCGCGTGCTGCCCGAGCGGCTGCAGCAATCCGGTTTTGTGTTCCGGCACCCGCAGCTCAACCCGTATCTGGACACTGCATTGGCCCGCTGAGCCCGGCGCGGCTATTGGAAGAGGTTCGATCCGTCAGGTGCGGGCTGCAGCAGCGCCAGCAGGCGTTCGACGCCTTCGCTGGCAGGCAGGCGCCAGCTGGCCCGGGCCTGGCTGGAGAGCGCCGTGGGGTGCGGGTTGATCTCAAGTACCGGGATCCCGGCGTCCAGCGCGGCCAGGGGCAGGGCGGCGGCGGGGTAGACGAGGTTCGAGGTGCCGATCACCAGTACCAACTCACTCGCGGCCACGGCCTCCTGCGCCTGGCGCCAGGCGTCCGCCGGCAGGCCTTCGCCAAACCAGACCACGCCGGGGCGGACCAGCCCGCCGCAGGTTGCACAGGCCGGGGGCGCCTCGTGCGCACCTTCAGGCGGCACAGCCTCCAGGTCCTGGCGCAGCGGCTCGGCTGCGGGCGCCGCTGCGCAGCGGCTGCAGCGCGAGGCGAACAGGCTGCCGTGCAGGTGCAGGACGCGATCCGAACCTGCACGCTCGTGGAGATCATCCACGTTCTGGGTGACCACCGTGACGTCGTGGCCGGCGTCCTGGAGCCGCACGATCCCGGCGTGGCCGGCATTGGGCTGAGCCCGCAGCACGAGCGCCGCGCGCCAGCGGTACCAGCCCCAGACCAGGGCCGGGTCCTCGCTGAAGGCTTCGGGCGTGGCCAGTTGCTGGGGGTCGAATCGCGCCCACAGGCCTTCGGGGGCGTCGCGGAAGGTGGGGACGCCGCTCTCGGCGGACATGCCTGCCCCGGTGACAACGGTGATTCGCATGCCCCGATTGTGCCGCACCGGCCAGGGTGCGGTGGCGGCCGGGGCCGGTGCCCCGGCCGCGCGGGTCACCAGCGGTAGCCGGCGCGCACGTACATGAAGGCGCCGTTGAACCCGAACGGCGAGGCCGAGTTGTAAGGGAACTGGCCGTTGGTGGAGTTGCCGAAGAGGTTCTCGTCCGGGTACTCGTTGAGTACGTTGTCGGCGCCGGCCGTGAAGCTCCACCCGTCCAGGTGCCAGGTCGCGGAAAGATCCACCACCCATTTCGCGCCGTAGGTCTGGTCGTTGGCGGCCACGTTCGGCGTGGTCTCGAAACTGCCGTAGCGGGTGGTGGCGGCGTTGAAGGTCCAGTCGCCGGTGTTCCAGGTCCCCGACAGCACCAGCTTGTCGCGCGGGAACCCGCGCTCGATCCGCCCGCGCTCGGCGCGGTCGATGCGCTCCAGGTTCAGCCCGCCGCTCTCCAGCTCCGGCGGGTTGGGCGCAATGCGGGTGATCTCGGTCTTGGAATAGTTGTACCCGGCGGTCAGGTCGAAGCTGCCGGTGGCCAGGTCCCAGCGGTACGTGCCCACCACGTCGATGCCGCGGGTGCGGGTGTCGATGGCGTTGGTGAAGTAGCGCCCGCCGGTGACGCCGAAGATGCCGCGCTCCTCGAGGAACTGGCGGATGTCACCGGTGAGGTTGGCCGAGAGCACGATGCGGTCGTCCACGTCCACCTGATAGGCATCCACGGTCACGTACAGCGCATCGGCCGGCTGCAGCACCAGGCCCAGGCTGTAGGACAGGGACTCCTCCGGCTGCAGCGGCTCTGCGCCCAGGGCCCGGGCAATGTCGCTGCCCGCCGGGAAGGTGCGGATCTCGAACGGATCCGCGAACCCGGCGATGAAGGTGGTGCTGGTGGTCTGGAAGAACTGCTGCGACAGCGACGGCGCGCGGAAGCCGGAGGCCACCGTGCCGCGCATGGCGACGGCATCGGAAAATTCGAACCGGCCGGACACCTTGCCGGAGGTCTGGCTGCCGAAGTCGCTGTAGTCCTCGTGGCGCACCGCCGCGCCGGCGGAAAACCGCTCGGTGAAGTCCGCTTCCAGGTCCGCGTATACCGCCCAGCTGTCGCGGTCGTGGTGGCCGGCGTCGCCGGGCCGGTAGCCGGGGAAGCCCTGCGAGCCGGAGGCCACCGGCGGCGGCAGCGGCCCCTGGCGCCAGGAGTCCGGCTCGCCTGGCGACTGGTTCCACTTCTCCTGGCGGTACTCCACCCCCAGCGCGAGGTGGGCCGGATACGCCAGGCCCCAGTCCAGCTCGCGGCCCAGGTCCAGGTTGAAGATGTTCTGGGTGGTCTCCAGCGCGCCGGCGTAGAACGAGGTCGGCGAGCTGGCGCCAAGGCTGGCGTTGAGCGTGTTGCGGATGAAGAATTCCAGGTGGTTGATGCCCCAGTTGTAGCTGGCGTCCCAGGACCAGGCCCCTGCGTCGCCGCGCACGCCCGCCACGAGCGAGCGGTCATCGGCGATGTTGTTGATGTTGGGCACGAAGCCGTCCGGGTGGATCGAAGGCACGTTCTGGTTGGGGTTGCCCGGCGCGCGGAAGAAGGCGAACGAGGTGATGTCGCGCTCGTTGAACATGCCGAAGCCGTACAGGGTCGCGCGCTCGCCCAGCGGCACCTCGGCGTTGAGCGAAAGACCCCAGTGCTCCACGTCCGGGTCGCCGTAGATGAAACGCTTCTCGCCCAGCTGCGGGTTGCTGCCGCCCGGCGAAGCGCCCGCGTACGGGCGCGCCCGATTGGTGTGGTCCTGTTCGCCGAACTGTCCGGCCAGATGCACGAAGCCGCCGTTGGCCAGGGCCACGCCATGGTCGCCGGCGAGGTTCCACTGGGCGCCGTCACCGGCCGAGTACTGGCCATGGCGCGCATCGATGCTGCTGCCGGCGCCGCTGCCCTTGAGCACCACGTTGATCACGCCCGCGATCGCATCCGAACCGTACTGCGCCGAGGCGCCGTCGCGGAGCACCTCGATGCGCTCGATCGCGGCGACTGGGATGGCGTTGAGGTCGACCGGCGAGGAGCCGCGCCCCTGGGTGCCGTTGGCGTTGAGCAGGGCGGTGGTGTGGCGGCGCTTGCCGTTCACCAGCACCAGCACCTGGTCGGGCGCCATGCCGCGCAGCTGCGCGGGGCGGATCGCGCTGGTGCCGTCGGTGATGGCCGGGCGCGGGAAGTTGAGCGAGGGCAGGGCCCGCGACAGCGCCGTGGCCAGCTCGGTGGTGCCGGTGGCCTGCAGGGCCTCGGGGGTGATGATGTCGATCGGGGAAGTCGACTCGGCCACCGTGCGGTCCGACACGCGGGTGCCGGTGACGATCATGGTGTCCAGGGTGGAGGCGCGCTCGGATGCCTGGGGCTGCGGCGCCTGGCCCCAGGCAGCTGGCGCAACGAGGGCGAACGCAAGGGCGGCGGCGAGGCGGTTCTTGTGCATGGCGGGGGATTCTCCCTGTCCGGTGGGACGGCGCGTGGCGCCGGAAAATGATTCTGTCCCAGTCCAACTAGCACGCCCCGCGGCAGCGCCGCAACGGTTTCCGCCGAAACCATGCCGCGGGTCGCGGCGGCAACCGCCGCAGGCCTGCAGCCGTTACACTGCGCGCCGCATGATCGCCTTCCGGAATTTCGCCCTGCGCCGTGGCGAACGGCTGCTGCTGTCCGACGTCGACCTGGCGTTGCACGCGGGCTGGCGCGTGGGCGTGGTGGGCCGCAACGGCACCGGCAAGTCCTCGCTGTTCGCCGCCATCCGCGGTGAGGTGGAAGCCGACCGCGGCGACCTCGACCTGCCTTCGAAGCTCCGCATCGCCAGCGTCGCCCAGGAAACGCCGTCGCTGCCGGATCCTGCGATCGAGTTCGTGCTGTCCGGGGATACGGAGGTGGCGGCCGCCCTGCGCGCTGAAGCCGAGGCTACCGCCGCCGAGGACTGGGACGCGGTGGCCCAGGCCCACCAGCGCCTGGGCGAGCTCAACGGCTACGACGCCGAAGCCCGCGCCGGGCGCCTGCTGCACGGCCTTGGTTTTTCGCCCGACACCCACCGCCGGCCGGTGAGCGCATTCTCCGGCGGCTGGCGGGTGCGTCTGAACCTGGCCCGTGCGCTGATGATGCCCAGCGACCTGCTGCTGCTGGACGAGCCGACCAACCATCTGGAT
>JAAYXJ010000132.1 GCA_012515985.1 Gammaproteobacteria bacterium | reverse complement strand
CTGCGGCCCTGCCCGAACGCCACCAGCCGCACCCCGGTGCGCGCCACCATCACCGGCACCGCATGGTCCAGGTCGGTCAGCAGCAGCACCACCGCGGTGCCCGGGGCGGTCTGGATCACCTGCCCCACCACGCCACCCGCATCGATCACCGTCTGCCCCTGGCTGACGCCGTCGCGGCTGCCGGCGCGCAGCACCAGCCGCTGCCGGGTCGGGTCCAGGTCGATGTCGAGGATCGGGGCCAGCTGCACGTCCAGCCCGCCGCTGCCCGCCGCGCCCAGCAGCTGGCGCAGGTGGGTGTTCTCCTCTGCGGCGGCCTGCAGCCGTGCCAGGCGCGCGTTGGCCACCAGCAGCTCGTTGCGCAGGCGGTGGTTGTCCTCGCTCAGCAGCGACCGGGTGACCGCGTCCTCGCGCACGCTGCGCGCCAGCCGCGAGGGCAGCCCCGCCAGCCACCACACCGGCTGCATCGCCACCCCCGCGTGGGCGCGGACCTGGTCCAGCCAGCCGCCGCGGTGGTCGGCGACGATCAGGCCAATCGAGACCGCCAGCAGGGCCAGCAGGCGCAGCGTCCCCGTGACGTCACCGGAACGTTGGGTGGCGGGACTGGCGAAAGAGGGCACGAATAATGCGCGGGCGTCAGGTGGGTGGCTGGAACGGCAGGGCAGGCCGCGGCGGCGTCCCCTGCGCGGCAACTGTCAACTATCGCATGGCCCGTGGCCCCCTGTGGCCGGCGCGGGGTCAGTCGGAGGAGAAGAACTCGTTGCCGTGCATGTCCAGCAGCTCCAGCGCGCGTCCGCCGCCGCGGGCCACGCAGGTCAGCGGGTCTTCGGCGATCTGCACGTGCAGGCCGGTTTCCTGGCTGAGCAGCTTGTCCAGGTCCTTCAGCAGGGCGCCGCCGCCGGTGAGCACGATGCCGCGCTCGGCCACGTCCGCGCTGAGCTCCGGCGGGGTCTGCTCCAGCGCCTGGCGCACCGCCTCGACGATGCCGGCCAGCGGTTCGCGCAGCGCGTCGAGCACCTCGCTGGACTTGATGGTGATCACCTTCGGCACGCCCTCGGCCAGGTGGCGGCCGGAGATCTCGGTCTCGGTGTTCTCTTCCTGCGGGCAGGCGCAGCCGATCTCCAGCTTCACCCGCTCGGCGGTGGCATCGCCGATCAGCATGCCGTGGTTGCGGCGCACGTAGTTGATGATCGACTCGTCGAAGCGGTCGCCGCCCACCCGCGCGGACTGCGAATAGACCACGCCGTTGAGGGCGATGACGGCCACCTCGGTGGTGCCGCCCCCCACGTCCACCACCATGGAGCCGCGGGCCTCGGTGACCGGCATGCCGGCGCCGATCGCGGCCGCCATGGGCTCTTCGATCAGCGACACGTCGCGGGCGCCGGCCTCGAGCGCGGAATCCTTGATCGCGCGCTTCTCGACCTGGGTGGATCCCGCCGGCACGCAGATCAGCACCCGCGGGCTGGGCCGGAGGAAACGGCTCTTGTGCACCTTGCGGATGAAGTGCTTGAGCATTTCCTCGGTGTAGGTGAAGTCGGCGATCACGCCGTCCTTCATCGGCCGGTGGGTGGTGATGTTGCCGGGGGTGCGGCCGAGCATCTGCTTGGCCTCGGTGCCGACCGCGGCCACCGTCTTCTGGCCGCCGCTGCCCTGGCGCACCGCGACCACGGAGGGCTCATTGAGCACGATGCCCTGGCCGCGGACGAAAATGAGGGTATTGGCCGTGCCCAGGTCAATGGACAGGTCATTGGAGAACATGCCGCGGAACTTCTTGAACATCGCGCGTCGGGGTCCGTGCAGGGCGCCTGCCAGCAGGGGCGGCGCTGTGGAAGAAACAGGGGGTGGCCGTGGCCGGGGGATCGCACTAGCCTAGCAAAAAACGGCCCTTTGGCGGGCCGTCAACACGCCCTGGCGGCGCCGCGCCGGAGCCCATGGCCCCCCGGGCGCGGGACCCTTGGCGCTGGCCTGCACGGCCCGGGGCGGATAACCTGTGCGACTTTGTGCCCTGCATGAGCGTTGCGATGTCGGTCCTGATCTGCGGTTCCCTTGCCTACGACACCATCATGGTGTTCCCGGACCAGTTCAAGAACCACATCCTGCCGGACAAGGTGCACATCCTGAACGTGTCGTTCCTGGTCCCCGCGATGCGCCGCGAGTTCGGCGGCTGCGCCGGCAACATCGCCTACAACCTGAAGCTGCTGGGCGGCGACCCGATCCCGATGGCCACCGTGGGCCAGGATTTCGGTCCCTACCGGGCGTGGTTCGAGGACAACGGGATCCGCCTGGACCACGTCAAGGTCATCGATGAGATGTTCACCCCGCAGGCGTTCATCACCACCGACCACGACAACAACCAGATCACCGCCTTCCACCCGGGCGCGATGATGCGCAGCCACGAGAACCATGTCAGCGACGTGGAGGGGGTGACGTTCGGCATCGTCAGCCCCGACGGGCGCGAGGGCATGCTGCAGAACGCGCGCGAGTTCGCCGAGGCCGGGATTCCCTTCATCTTCGACCCCGGCCAGGCGCTGCCGCTGTTCAACGGCCAGGAGCTGCGCGAATTCATCGACAAGGCGGATTACGTCACCGCCAACGACTACGAATCCAACCTGCTCTCCGAGCGCACCGGCTGGAGCGAGGCGGAAATCGCCAGCCGGGTGAAGGCCTACATCGCCACCCGCGGCCCCAAGGGCGCCTGCATCATCACCGACGGCAAGGTCCACGACATCCCGCCGGCGCGCGAGCGCCGCATCACCGACCCCACCGGCTGCGGCGACGCGTTCCGCGCCGGCCTCATCCACGGCATCACCGCCGGCCGCGACTGGGAAACCACCGGCCGCATGGCGAACCTCATGGGCGCGCTGAAGGTTGAACACCCCGGCACGCAGAACCAGCGCTTCGACTGGGACGGGTTCGCGGACCAGTTCAAGGAACAGTTCGGCTACGAGCTAAGTTGATGGCAATCCGGCATGGAAATACGCCCGGCGAACGCCCGGTTCGTTGACATTGCGCCCCGGGCGCCGCCGAAGCTGTCCGCTCTTCCTCAACCATTGGTAATGCGGTGCGCGCTGACCGACAGGCAGCTGTCCCGTATGAAGCCACTCCCACCCGCCCAGCTCGCAACCAGGGTTGGGCTCCGGCTTCCGTTCGCTCCCGACCAGGTCCCTAGGAGCCTGGCTTATCTGCAAACCCCAGGCGCACGGCAAGTGGTCCAGACTGCCACCAGCTTTGGAGAACATTGGGGCCGATCGACGGCCGAATCCGTGATCGCTTACAAAGCATGGCCTTGCGTTCAGGCCAGAGCTTTGCGGTCTCAAAAGAGCTTCATCTCGGCGCTGGAATCCACCGCTTCCGCCGCGCTCGGACGGCCGACGCGACTCCGTCAAAAGCAGGTAGGGACCCGCCCGGACCGCAGTGGCGCAGCACTCCGATTTACGCCTCCAACAGAGATAGCCCCGCATCTAGATATGCTGCGCCGCTGGTTGCAGGCGAACGGAAAAGCTCCGGCCACAATTCGTGCAGCTGTTATTTGCCAGTGCCTACTTTGCTGCCATCCCTTCTCCGACGGCAACGGACGAACTGCCCGCCTGGTCGCCAACGCAGCACTCGCGACCGCCGGCATGTCAGCAGGATGTTACGTACCGCTCCAAGAGTTGTTCCTGCTGTCACTCGGTGGCATGGAAGTGCGGTCTCGACGGGTAGAACTGATGGGAGACTGGAGCATTTGGATCGCATGGTTCGCGGACCTAATCTCGCTTGTGGTACGCGAATCCTTGGAAGAAAAATAGCAAAGCCGTGAAGCGCGTGAACACCTAGGGTAACCCCCATCTTCACAACAACATCACACGTTGGCCATGGTAAGACTACTGCCATTAAGTCGATCAACTTATGCACATTCAGGGTATAGCCCACGACCATGCGGCCAAAGATTCCGACGGCACCGCATTGCATACACTCTCTTCCGGTGAAGACCTCGACACGGTCGCCAACCGATTTGGTGTCTCTCGTGCCCAGTTGCTCGCGCAGAACCCACATATTTTGCATGCGGCACTGATCGGCCCCGGCGACACGCTGCAAATCCCGCTGGCGCATATCGGATCATCAGAAAATCACCACTCTCAACTGGGACTCGGCGCGGTTGCGCAGTCAACGACAGACCTTCCGCCTGTTGTGGTTACGCCATCACCACAACCTGAATTTCCTCCCTTCTTTCCAGAGTTTCCGCCGTGGAATCCAGAGCCTCCTCCCATTGGCGGCGGCGGTGGCGGCGGAGCACCCGCTCCGATAACAGAAGCGACTTCTCTCGAAGACATCGCGGACCTTCTCGGTGAAGAAGTCGCAGAAATAATAAATAAATCGCCTGCCTTGAAAGCGGCCCTAGAAGCGCTGTTCTCCCAAAACTGGACAGTCGAGCTGGGAAATGTGTCAGAAGCCCGCCTTCAGTCGTCACAAATCATTATATCTGCGGGACAAAATGCCGAAGGTACGATCGCAACATTGGCTCATGAGATCGGCCATGCGATGCACGGAGAGCAATTTGATTGGTCTAGCCTCACCGCTTTCGTTGACTCTGGCTTACTTACCGAAGCCGAGGGTGCATTCTTTAATCTACAGGTGCGTTCTGAACTAGCCTCTCAAGGCATCCATATCCCGATCCTGACCTCTGATCCTGCCGCAACCCACTCGCAATACATCGAAGCTTGGAACGACTATCAGCAAGATGGTAATCGCCAGCAAGCGATCAGTACTTTGGTAGAAATATTTCGCCAGCACGAAAGCACGGCTTCCGGGGTGCCGTACGTGCAGTTTTATACGGATTACTTCAACTCGCAACAAAACCCCGCTCCACCGCCGCCCGGGGGTGGGGGTGGGGGTGGCGGCGAACCGACCCCTCCGATTCAACATCATTAGTAATACCCCATGATCCGAACCGGACGAACCGCTTCGCCCCTGCTGGGCCTGTTTATTTGCGCCGCCCTGCTGGCAGCTTGCGCTGCCAGCCGGGCTAACTTGATGTCGGGCGACCACCCTGCGCAGGAATCCAGCGTGGTGGCGCTGGCCGTGGCGATGAGCACCATCGCCCGGGGGGAAGCCGACATCTCGGTGGCGCTGGCGCCATTTGCCACTATGCCCTCGCCTGCCGATGTTCCAAAATCGGGCGTTCTCCGATTCCGTGGCTTTCGCGATGCTGCAGGATACGTTCTTCGCGAGCTTGAAGTTCGCGTTTGGAAAGAAGGTGTCGACGGCGCATCACTTGTCCTCGCGCACTTTGCGCCCGAGCCATGCATCCACTTGGAGCCACTGGCGACGCAACTAGGCGCCACTGAGTTTTTCGGTATCCCGCCGTCCCCACACGCACCTGCCGGGACTCCCGGCGTACGGGGCTATACTGCGCACTACCCGGACCGAGGCAGTTTGAGCGTCTGGGCCAGCACTGAAGCGCCCAATTGCATCATCGGCATCTCAAGTAGACCGGCGGGGTCTCACGGGAGCCGTTCCGGTGCTCCCGCTACTCATCCGGTCCAAGAGGCGCTCTCCATGCAAAATCACCCTGTTCGGCCGTTGACCGGGGCTGCTCCTTCGGCTTGCTTCGCGGTGACGTGATGGGACCCGGCGCAGCCGGCTGGTCTTTGCGCTCCATGTCCCCCGGCCTTCGCCTGCTGCTACGGCCTCCTTTACTTACGCGTAAAGGCCTCCCGGTCACGACGGGGCTCGGCTTTCGGAAGGCGCCAAGCGCCGATTCGCTCTTCGTACGGCCGCCACGAAATCTGGATCGCCGGGCGGGGGCCCTCCAGTCGTAAGTAAAGGAGGAGGCCGCAGCAGCAGGCGAAGGCCGGGGGACATGGAGACTGGAGGGCACCCCCGCCCGGCGCCCCACGTCGTATCAACGGGCGCTCTGCCTTGATTGGAAGCAGAAACAAAAAAAGGGCCGGCCGCGTCCCCGCGGCCGGCTCCTTCCGTCATGGGCCCGGGTCAGAAGTTCAGGCGCAGTCCCACCATGTAGCGGGCACCGAACATCTCGTACTCCGAGACCCGGTAACGGGCGCCGTCGTAGCGGATGCCAGGCTCGCGCAGCAGGTTGTTGGCTTCCACGTACACCTCGGCGTCCGGGTTGAAGCGGTAGCTGGCCTTGAAGTCCAGCCGGCCCACCTCGTCCCAGTACGTATCTCCCAGGTAGTCGCCGTCGCCAATGCCGTCGATCCACTCGGTCCGGTACTGCCAGCTCAGGCGGGTCGACAGCCCATAGCGCTCATAGGACAGCGCGAGGTTGTAGATGAAATCCGAGGAACCCGGCAGGGCGACCTTGCGGCCATCCGGGGTTTCGGTCTCGCTGTCGTTGAAGGTGACGTTGCCGCGGATGCCGAAGCCCGAGGCCCAGTCCGGCAGGCCCCAGCTCTCGGCGAACGGCTCCAGGGTCTGCGAGAACGCCAGCTCCACGCCCGCCAGGTGGCCCTTGCCGCCGTTGGCGGTGGTCTCGAAGGCGTACTCGGACCGGTCCAGGCCAGGCTGGTTGAGCACGTCGCTGTCGAAGCGCGGGAACTCCATGTCCATCAGCACGTCGTCGAGCCACTTGTAGTACGCGCCGACGGAGAAGAACGCACCCGACGGCAGGTACCACTCCAGGTAGGCGTCCACGCCCACGGCCCGCTCCGGATCCAGATCCGGATTGCCGCCGCTGACCACCCGCTCGTCGTCGTCGACGTTGAAGTTCGGACGCAGCAGCGTGAAGTCCGGGCGCGCGGCGCCGGTGTTGGCGGACAGGCGCAGCTTGAGCTCGTCGTTGATGTCCCAGTTCAGGTGCACGCTGGGCAGCACCACGGTGTTGCTGCCGGACACGCGCACCGGCTCGAAGCCGTGGTCGTACTCAACCAGCGCCTCGCCGGTGTTGTCCACCGTTTCCACGCGCACGCCGGTGACCAGGTTGCCCCAGTCGAACCAGGTCGTGGCCATGGCGTAGGCGGCCAGGACCTCCTCGGTCACGCGGTAGTCGTTGGTTGCCGAGCGTTCTTCCTCCAGCTGCGCCACGCCCTGGCCAGCCAGGCGCGACCACAGGTTCCGGGCCTCGGATTCGGAGAAGTAGCGGAACGCGTAGCCCAGCGGCAGCTTGCCCTTGTACGGACGGTCGATGGAGATGTCACCGGGAGAGGGCATCGGAAGGCCGGCGGCCGCGATCGCGCCCGGCGTGATTTCCCAACGCTGGCGGGTGTCATCCTTGGTCCGCCTGTCGTACTGCACGCCGAACTGGATGTCCGACGCCTTGCCGAACAGGTCAAGCGCCCGGCTCAGGTCGATCCTGCCGCTGCGCGAGCGGCTGTCCTGCAGCCGCGACTCGGAGCGCAGGTTGACGAACTCGTAGTCCTGCGGGTCGAGCGATCGCTTGTAGGCGCCCCTGGAGAACGAGCCGTCGGGGTTGACGATGGTTTCGTACATCCGGACGCCGTGGCGCTCGCGGTCGTTGAAGTCATAATCAATCGTCGGCCGCAGGCTGAAGTCCACCTCGCCACCCGGGCGCGGGCTGCGCCAGGTCGAGTTGAACGACGGTCCGTGTTCTGACCTGGACACGGTGTAGTTCAGCCGCCAGGACGCATCCCACTCGCCAAGGCGCTGGTCACCGCCCAGGGTGTTGGTGAAGATGCTCTGGGCGGTGCTGTTGGCGTTGAGCGTGCTGTCGAGTTCGACCCCGTAGATGGTCCCCTGCAGCGGCGTGTTGCCGGAGCGCACGTCGGCGTATCCGCGGGTGACGTCCGCATGGTCGGTGCGCCGGGCGCCATCGTCGAAGTCGAACTCCATCGCATTGCGCAGTTCATCGTCGGTGAACTCGGTGTGGATGCTGCTCAGGAAGAAGCGGTGGTCGTCCGACGGGCGGAAATCGAAACGGCCGGAAAATGCGGTATTGCCGCGGGTCAGGCGGTACAGCTTGTTCTGGTGCGCGTCCGCCCACGCGCGGGCCCGGTTGCCCGGCTCGCGGTCCTCCGAGGCCATCTCCCAGTCGGTCTCGAAGTTGTCGGTGATCATCTCCCGCTCGTACTTGGAGGCGGTCAGCGCCACGCCGAACAGGCCATCGGCGAAGGTGTTGGAGAAGAACCCGCTGACGTCGTACTGGCGGCCGCCACCCAGGTCGTTGTAGCCGATGCCGGTGTTGAGCGAGGTGTGCAGGCCGTCGTAATCAAACGCCCCGCGGGTGATGATGTCGATGTTGCCGGCCAGCGTCTCGCCGGACATGTCGGCCGTCACCGCCTTGCGCACGATCACCGAGTTGGCCAGCCCGGAGGGGATGGTGTCGGTGCGTGCGCTCTTGCCGCCGGGGGCGATCACGTTGACACCGTCAAACGAGATCGTGCTCCAGCGGGACGGGGCGCCGCGCAGGCTGATCGCGCGCTCCTGGCCCTGGTCGCGCTCCACCGCCACGCCCGGCAGGCGGCCCAGGGCGGCGGCGATGTTCTGGTCCGGGAAATGGCCGATGGAGTCGGCCGCCACCACGTTGACCAGGGCATTGGACGAACGCTGGATCTGCAGCGCCATGGCTTCCGACTCGGCCTGCGGGCGCGACGCGCGCACCTGCACGCCGTCCAGCGTGGCCACGTCGCCAGCGAGGCCGGACTGGCCGACCACCACGCTTGCGTCCGCGGTGCGGCCCGCGGTCACCACCACGGTTTCCTGGCGCGACGGACGTCCGACGTAGCTGTAAACCAGGGTATGGGTGCCTTCCGGGATCCGGCGCAGGGCGAACCGCCCTTCCGAATCGGTCACGGCCACAACGTCCATGCCCTGCACGCGGACTTCGGCGCCACGCAGGAAGCCCCCCGCGCCATCGCGCACCACGCCGGTGATTTCGCCGGCCTGCTCGGGGCTGAGGCCACGGAGCTGCCCATCGGAAGCGGCGCTGGCGAGCGCGGTGCCCATCGGGGCCGACACGCCCAGGGCCAACATCACGGCGCAGAACAGCGCCGACCTCGCATTGTTACGAACCACAACTGCACCCCTGCTGGTTGAAAACCGGAACATCCCGGACGGGGCGCAAGATTAGGGGCGGATTATTCCAGCCCTATTACAGCTTATTAACCTTTCAACCGCCGACAGATAATCCAGGGATTATCCCGGGCACGCGAAAACCGGCGCGCGTTCCGCGCGCCGGCGACATCGTCGGCTGTGGGGAACGCCTGGCCCGGCAGTCAGTTGGCCGCGGGGTTCACGGGCGTGTCGGGGCTCCATCCCCAGGCCTCCAGCATCACGTCGAAAAGGTGGGTACCGGGGAAGTAGCCGCGCACCCGTTGGGCACCGGCGCCGGTGGCAAGCACCATGACCTCCTCGGCGGTATGGGTCCGGTTGACCATCACGTTTTCCAGGCGCACGACGTCCTCGCGCACGCCCGCCTGCTTCCACTCGTCATACCCCGCCAGCAGCGGCTCGCCCCGCTTGCCGCCGTCCACCTGCAGGCCGAATGAATGGTCCGCGGTGAAGACCAGCAGGGTTTCATCCAGGTCCACGCGGCTTTCGACCTCGGCGATCAGGCGGTCCAGATCAACCAGGTTCTGCAGGCCCTTGCGCACGTCATCGGTGTGCGCGTCCCACTCCACCACCAGTAAGTAGCCCTCGGGTGAATCCTGCAGCAGCTCCAGCGCGCGCAGCGTCGCGGCATGCACGTCCAGGCTGTCGGCCACCACCACCGGCCGCGCGTTGGAGGCATCGACCTCTTCCAGCGAAGCATGGATCGGGCGGCGGTGCCTGCGGGCCAGCTCCTCGAAGCCGGTACCGGCCTCTGCCAGCAGCGCGCCGATGCGCTCACGGCCAGCGCCCATCAGCACGTCCACGCCATCGCCATGGCGTGGCGTGAATGCCTGCATGAAGATCTCGCCCTGCTTGCCGCGGTCGTTGGCGTGGGCATAGGTGGCGGCCGGGGTGGCATCGGCAATGGACTGGCTGCTGATCACGCCGGTGCGCAGCCCGCGCTCCTCGGCGTACTCGAGCACCGTCTTCATCGGCGTGCCGTCCTTCTCGCCGCGCACCGCGTCAGGCCCCTGGCTGATCACGCCGTTTCGGGTCTTCACCCCGGTCATGATCTGGGACATGCCGTTCGCGGAGTCGGACTTCCAGTTGTCCACCGGCGACATCTCGCTCAGGCCCAGGTGCGGCCATTGCTGGACATGCAGCCGGAGCGGCTCGCCATGGCCGTACAGGCTGGCCGCATGCACGGTGGACACGCCGGCCGCGTCCGCCAGGAACACGATGACGTTCCGTGCCCGCCGGTCGCCGGTGCCGTCGGCGTATGCGGACGTGGACAGCGCCAGCATCAGGAACAGGGCGGCGGACGTCCGCACGAACAAGCTGTGTTTCATCGGGTACTCCAGATCATGCGCGCCGGCGGAAGTGCCGGGTTGGAGCCGGCCATTGTCCCGGCCGGATGTTGCATTCACCTGACACTGCCCATGGCCGCGGCTAGGCTGTCGCGATGCCGGCCCGCACCCGTGACCTGACCGAAGGCGCCATCGGTCCCACCCTGCTGCTGTTCGCGCTGCCGATCCTGGGGGCGAACGTGCTGCAGTCCCTCAACGGCTCGATCAATGCCTTCTGGATCGGGCGCTTCCTCGGCGAGGCCGCGCTGGCGGCGATCACCAACGCCAACAACGTGCTGTTCTTCCTGCTCGGGGCCGTATTCGGCCTGGGCATGGCGGCAACGATCCTGGTGGCGCAGGCCGTTGGCCGCCGGGATCCGGCCGGTGCCCGCAGGGTGATCGGCACCGCAGCCACGTTCTTCGTCGGCCTGTCGCTGGTGGTGGCGCTGGGCGGGCTGCCGCTCTCGCGGCTGCTGCTGCAGTGGATGGGCACACCGGCCGCGGCCCTGCCGCATGCGGACGGCTATCTGCGGGTGATCTTCCTGGCCGTGCCCTTCCTCTACATGTTCACCTTCATCACCGCGGTGCTGCGCGGCGCGGGCGACAGCCGCACGCCATTCCGGTTCCTGATGCTGGTGGTCTTGCTGGACATGGTGCTGGTGCCGGCGCTTGCGATGGCCTATTACCGCTTCGGCCGCTGGCGCCAGGCGACGATGCTGCCACCGGTGGAGGAACCGTCGATCCCCGCCGACATCCCCGCCCAGCCACCCGCGCCGGTGGCCACCCCTGCCCCGCAGCCGGAGAACGCATGAAATCCATCTACCAGGCGGCGCACGGCGTCGACGCCCACATGGTCCGGGCGCTGCTGGAGCAGGCGGGCATCCCCGCCCAGGTGCGCGGCGAATACCTGCAGGGCGCGCTGGGCGAGCTGCCGGTCAACGGCATGGTGACGGTCTGGGTGGCCGAAGCGGACGCGGCGCAGGCGCGGGAGGTGGTCGCGCGCTGGGAACAATCCGTCCCGGAGCAAGGGTCGGGAGAGGACGACCGAATTGAACCGCACCCGGAAACTCCACCGGCGCGACAGGGCGGCCGTGCAACCGCCATCGTGGCCGCGCTGCTGCTGGTGCCGGTCCTGTGGTGGGCGCTCAGCCGCCTGGCCGGCTGAGCACGCGCCACACCGGCAGGGCGATCACTCCCAGCCGTGCATCCGGCTGCGTTCCAGCCCGCCCACCTCGAACTCGGCGCGGCGGGTCCCGCCCGCTTCCACCGGGAATTCAATGGCCAGCAGCTTCGCGCCATCAATCGCCCGCCACAGGGCGCGGTGGTCATCGATGAACATCGCGATCGCCTCATCGGTATCCGGCCGGTTGGCCGCCATCCGGCGCGGCTCGCCATCGTCGATGGTCACCGTAACCTGGCAGGCGCTGTAGCAGGCGCGCGCGAAGTCCCCGCCGCCGAGCACCAGGTAGCTGCTGCGGCCCCAGTCCGGATGGTCGCGGAAGATCAGCTGCACCCGATCGCTGCCGGGGCCGGTATCCACCGGATCCTTCGAGTGGATCTGCGCCGAGCGCTGCTGCCCGCCCTTCACTTCCTGGACGTTGTAGGTCCACAGCCGGGCGGTGCGGTCGGCCTCGCGGATCGCGTCCGCCTGCGCCTTCACCTCGTCGAAGCGCTCGCGCACGCGCGCGGCGACCGCAGTGTCGGGCCAGCGCGCGAGCAGGACGTCGCCATGGGCCTTGGCCAGCACCCAGTTCTCTTCCGCCACGGCCTGGTTGAATCCGGCTTCGGCTTCCTCGGCCGCGCGCTCGTTGGCGGCGGCCTGGGCCTGGGCGCGTGCCTGGGCCTCGGCCTCCGGGTCGCCACAGGCGGCCAGCGCAAACGCACCGGCGAGGACCAGCGCCATGCCGCGGGCGGCAGCGCTCATGCCCGGCCGCCCTGGCCGGCGTCGCCGGCCTCAGGGTCGATGGCCGGCTCAGCCGCTTCCCCCGGCTCCGGTTCGCCCTCCAGTACAGGAGACACGGGCGCCGGCGCGGGCTCGGGGGCCCGCGCGATCACCTGCTCCACTGACGCGGTGGTGATCGGGTGATACCCAGGCCGGGCGCGTTCAAGCACGTCGCGCGCAACCGCCACGCCTTCGGGCGACTGCACCAGCGCCTCGTAGGTGGGCATGATCAGCTTGCGCCGGCCCACCCGCACCAGGAACTCCTCCATCGGCGGATAGGCGACCGCGTAGCCCGAGCGCACCGCCAGCGGGAACCAGCGCATCGCGATCTCGCCGTTGGGCGTCTGGCTGAACATGTAGGCCGTATCCAGCTGCGCCATCTGCTCCAGGCTCAGGGTCTCCGGCATGCCCTCCAGGAAGTGGATCCACTCCTGGCTGCTCCACTCGGCGGTCAGCTGCGGCGGCGGCAGCTGGGCGCTGCCCAGCCAGGCCAGGCGCGCCGAGTCCACCAGTCCCAGGCGCGGCGAGAGCACCTGCGGCGCCGAGGCCGGGATGCCCGGCTGGTGCAGCCACTCGTCCAGCTCCGCCTCGCTGACCGCGGTCGGGTCCGCGGCGACGAGTTCGGCCTTGAGGTAATCGACGAACTGCGGGGTGGAGATGCTCTGGAAGGCAAAGTGGTCGAAGTAGCCGCGCAGGAACGCGTCCAGCTGCTCGCGGCCGAAGCGCTCTTCCAGGAACTGCAGGAACCAGGCGCCCTTGTCGTAGGCCACCGAGCTGAAGGTGTCCTCGGGATCGGCGGCGTCGGCGCCGTCCACGGCCAGCACCTGCAGCGCCGGGCGCACGGTTTCGATCTCCTGCTCCAGCCCGCGGCGGGCGATCACCCATTCCATGTCGGCGAATTCCTCGCCGTAGATCGCCTCGACGATGCGGTTCTCCACGTACGAGGTGAAGCCCTCGTTGAGCCACATGTCCTTCCAGCTGGCGTTGGTGACCAGGTTGCCCGACCAGCTGTGGGCCAGCTCGTGCGCGATCAGCGACACCAGCGACTTGTCGCCGACGATCACCGTGGGAGTGATGAAGGACAGGCGCGGGTTCTCCATGCCGCCATAGGGGAACGAGGGCGGCAGGATCAGCAGGTCGTAGCGCTCCCAGCGGTAGGGGCCGTACAGCTCCTCGGCGGTGGCGATCATCTGCTCGGTGTCCTCGAACTCGGCCACCGCGGCGTCCACCGTCGCCGGCTCGGCCCAGACGCCCGAGCGGCCGGAGATCGGCTTGAACACCAGGTCGCCGGCGGCGATCGCCATCAGGTAGGACGGGATCTTCTGCGGCATGCTGAAGGTGAACTCGCCGCCGCGCTGCGCGTCGGGATCGTTGTCGGCGCTCATCAGCACCATCACGTCCGGGCGCGTGGTGATGCGCGCGGTGTAGGTGTAGCGCACCCCGGGGGTGTCCTGCAGCGGGACCCAGCTGCGGGCATGGATCGCCTGCGACTGGCTGAACATGAAGGGCAGCTCCCCGCCTTCGGTCATCGAGGGCTCCAGCCACTGCAGGCCGGAGGCGCCGGGCGAGGTGCGGTAGGTGACCCGCACTTGGCCCGGCTGGCCGGGGGCCTGGATGGCGAGCCGGCTGCCGAACAACGGGTCGGCGTCATCGAGCGTGTAGTCCAGCGGCTGCCAGCCGTCGCCGGCGTCGCCTTCCACCGCCTCGATCGTCAGGTCACGGGTATCAAGCACCAGCGCGTCCGCCTCCCCGTCCTTCCAGTCCAGGGTGTAGGTGGCGGTGCCGGCCAGGGTACGGCTGTCGAAGTCCAGGGCCAGGTCCAGGGCCAGGTCCTCGATCATCACCCGGTGCGGCTCGGCGTAGGAATGTTCGTCACGGTCGGGGGCGGTCACGGCGGCCTCCGGGCGTTTGGCGGGAGTGGCGGTATCGGTGGTTCCGGGCGTCGGTTCGCGCTGGCAGGCGGCAAGGAGCAGCGACAGCACGAACAGGGGGACGAGCGATCGGAACAGGTTCAGGGGAAAACGCATGGCAGGGCCGGTCCTCGGGGGAACAGGCCCGCAAGTCTAACCCCCGCTCCGGGGTCAGACGCGGTAGCCGTCGTGGATGGCGACGATGCCGGCCGACAGGTTGCGGTAGCCGCAGCGCTCGAAGCCGGCCGCCTCCATCATCGCCTTCAGTTCTTCCTGCGGCGGGTGCTTGCGGATCGACTCGGCCAGATAGCGGTAGCTGTCCGAATCGCCGGCAAACAGCCGCCCAAGCCGTGGCAGCACCTGGAACGAGTGGAAATCGTAGACCGGCTTGAACCAGTCCAGCGTCACCTCGGAGAACTCCAGCACCCGCGCCTGCCCGCCCACCTTCAGCACCCGGTACATCTCGCGCAGCGCAGCGTCCTTGTCGGTCACGTTGCGCAGCCCGAAGGCAATCGTCACCAGGTCGAAGCTGGCATCGGGGAACGGCAGCGCCTGCGCGTTGCACTGCACGTAGCGCAGCCCGCGCACCTTGCCGCGGTCGGTCATGCGGTCGCGGCCCACGCGCAGCATCTCGCCGTTGATGTCGCCCAGCACCACCTCGCCGTCTTCGCCCAGGCGCGGGCGCAGCAGCGCGGCGATGTCGCCGGTGCCGCCGGCCAGGTCCAGCACCCGGTCGCCCGGGCGCACCAGCGCGGTGGCGGTGAAGTAGCGCTTCCACACCCGGTGGATGCCCAGGCTCATCAGGTCGTTCATCAGGTCGTAGCTGCCCGCCACGGACGAAAACACCTGGCCGACCAGCTTCTGCTTTTCCCCCACCGGGACGTCGCGGAAGCCGAAATGGGTGGTGCCGGAATCGTTGGATGCGCTCATGGGCCGATTATCGCACTGCCGGGATGACGGTGCCGGGCCGGCCCCCTATCCTCGTCCTCCCCAGAGGAGACCCCGATGACCACGCCCGACTACCGCGCCATGCTCGAAATCGCCCTCGAGGAAGCCCGCACAGGCCTGGCCGAAGGCGGGATCCCGATCGGCGCCGCCCTGTTCCACCGCGACGGCACCCTGCTCGGCCGCGGCCGCAACCGCCGGGTGCAGGAGAACGACCCGTCCGTGCACGGCGAAACCGACGCCTTCCGCAAGGCCGGCCGCCAGCTCAGCTACCGCGACACCATCATGGTCACCACGCTCTCGCCCTGCTGGTACTGCAGCGGGCTGGTGCGCCAGTTCGGCATCGGCACCGTGGTGATGGGTGAAACGGTGAATTTCCAGGGCGGCCACGACTGGCTGCGCGAACACGGCGTGGAGGTGGTCGACCTCGCCGACGAGGCCTGCATCCGCATGATGGCCGACTGGATCGCCGCCAACCCGGCGGTCTGGAACGAGGACATCGGGGTGGACTGAGGCGCGCCGGAATGCTGCGGCCCGCCGCCGCAACGCCGGGTGCACGCCGGCCGCGGCATGCTGGACGCAGGCTTCCCCGGAGCAGCAACCATGGGTCTTCTCGTCGACGGCCGCTGGGTCGACAAGTGGTACGACACCTCCAGCACGGGCGGGCGCTTCGTGCGCTCGGACGCCCAGTTCCGCAGCTGGATCACCCCGGACGGCAGCGCAGGCCCGAGCGGCGAAGGTGGCTTTGCGGCCGAGCCCGGCCGCTACCGCCTGTATGTCTGCCTGGCCTGCCCGTGGGCGCACCGCACCCTGATCTTCCGCGCGCTCAAGGACCTGGAGGACATGATCCCGGTGTACGTGGTCAACCCGCTGATGGCCGAAAACGGCTGGACGTTCGAGCCGGGCGAAGGCGTGGTGCCGGACCCGGACGGCGCCCGGTACCTCTACGAGGTCTACCTGCGCGCGCAGCCGGACTACAGCGGGCGGGTGACGGTGCCGGTGCTGTGGGACACGCAGCGCAACACCATCGTCAACAACGAATCGGCCGAGATCATCCGCATCCTCAACTCCGCCTTCGACGGCATTGGCGCAAAGCCCGGCGACTACGCCCCGCGGGAGCTGCTGCCGGAGATCGACGGCATCAACAAGCGCGTCTACGACGCCATCAACAACGGGGTCTACAAGGCGGGCTTCGCGACCGAACAGGGCGTGTACGAGGAGGAGGTGCGCAAGCTGTTCGATGCGCTGGATGAAATGGACGCGCGCCTGGCGGACCGGCGCTACCTGCTGGGCGGGCGCATCACCGAGGCCGACTGGCGGCTGTTCACCACCCTGCTGCGCTTCGACCCGGTCTACCACGGCCACTTCAAGTGCAACCTGCGCCAGATCGCGGACTACCCGCACCTGTCGGGATACCTGCGCGAGCTGTACCAGTGGCCCGGCGTGGCGCCGACGGTCAACTTCGACCACATCAAGCAGCACTACTACCGCAGCCACGACACCATCAACCCCAACGGCATCGTTCCGCTCGGTCCGCTGCAGGACCTGGACGCTCCGCACGGCCGCGACCACCTGCCGGCCGCGCCGGCCGGCTGACGCGGGGCGCCGGAAAGGCTGTCCGCCTCAGCGAGCGGGCTGCTGCGGGTGCGCACGCAGCAGCCACGATGCCGCCGCCACGCCCGCAAGCCCAACCAGGGCGCCAGGCACAACGCCCATTGCCAGCGCCACGCCAATCCCGCCAAACAGCGCGATGCCGCCCGCAAT
>JAAYXJ010000131.1 GCA_012515985.1 Gammaproteobacteria bacterium | reverse complement strand
GCAGGGGCTGCTGCCGGACGGCGCGGTGATCATCGCCGCCATCACCAGCTGCACCAATACCTCCAACCCGCGCAACGTGATCGCGGCCGGCCTGCTTGCGCGCAATGCCCGCAGGCGCGGGCTCGTGCGCAAGCCGTGGGTGAAATCCTCGCTGGCGCCGGGCTCCAGGGCGGTCGAGCTGTACCTGCAGGACGCCGGCCTGCTGGATGACCTGGAAGGCCTGGGCTTTGGCATCGTCGGCTTCGCCTGCACCACCTGCAACGGCATGAGCGGCGCGCTGGATCCGGCCATCCAGCAGGAAGTGATCGACCGCGACCTGTACGCGGTGGCCGTGCTCAGCGGCAACCGCAACTTCGACGGTCGCATCCATCCGTACGCCAAGCAGGCCTTCCTGGCCTCGCCGCCGCTGGTGGTGGCGTACGCGATCGCCGGCACCGTGCGCTTCGACATCGAGAAGGACGTGCTGGGCGTGGACGCCGACGGCAACGAGGTGACCCTCAAGGACCTGTGGCCCAGCGACGAGGAGATCGACGCGATGGTGGCCGCGCACGTGAAGCCCGAGCACTTCCGCCAGGTGTACGAGCCGATGTTCCGCCCGCGCGCCGGCATCGGCCGCAAGGTCAGCCCGCTGTATGACTGGCGCCCGCAGAGCACCTATATCCGGCGCCCGCCGTACTGGGAGGGGGCGCTGGCGGCGCCGCGCACGCTGCGCGGCATGCGCCCGCTGGCGGTGCTCGGCGACAACATCACCACCGACCATTTGTCCCCGTCCAACGCCATCCTGCCCACCAGCGCGGCCGGCGAATACCTGGCGAGCATGGGTGTGCCGGAGGAGGACTTCAATTCCTACGCCACCCATCGCGGAGACCACCTCACCGCGCAGCGGGCCACCTTCGCCAACCCCAAGCTGCTCAACGAGATGGTGCGCGATGAAAACGGCGAGGTGCGGCAGGGATCGCTGGCGCGGATCGAGCCCGAGGGCAAGGTGACCCGGATGTGGGAGGCCATCGAGACCTACATGCAGCGGCGCCAGCCGCTGGTGATCATCGCCGGCGCCGACTACGGCCAGGGCTCCAGCCGCGACTGGGCCGCCAAGGGCGTGCGCCTTGCCGGGGTGGAGGCGATCGTGGCCGAGGGCTTCGAGCGCATCCACCGCACCAACCTGGTCGGTATGGGCGTGCTGCCGCTGCAGTTCCAGGAAGGCACCACCCGCAAGAGCGTGGGCATCGACGGCACCGAGACCTTCGACGTCATCGGCGAACCGGCGCCCGGCGCCACCCTGACCCTGGTGGTCAACCGCCGCGACGGCGGGCGGGTGGAAGTGCCGGTCACCTGCCGCCTGGACTCGGACGAGGACGTCCACGTGTACAGCGCCGGCGGCGTGCTGCAGCGGTTCGCGCAGGATTTCCTGGCGGCGGCCGGCAGCGAAGCCGCCGTGGAGACCGCCTGAGGTGGCCATGACCCACGCCCCCCAGCTCCGCATCCCGGCCACCTACATGCGTGGCGGCACATCGAAGGGTGTGTTCTTCCGGCTCGAAGACCTGCCCGAGGCCGCCCAGGTCCCCGGGCCGGCGCGCGACGCGCTGCTGATGCGGGTGATCGGCTCGCCCGATCCGTACGGCAAGCACACCGATGGCATGGGCGGGGCGACCTCGTCGACCAGCAAGTGCGTGATCATCTCGAAGTCATCCCGCCCGGACCATGACGTCGACTACCTCTACGGCCAGGTGTCGATCGACACCGCCTTCGTCGACTGGTCGGGCAACTGCGGCAACCTCAGCACCGCCGTGGGGCCGTTCGCGATTGCCAACGGCTTCATCGACCGCGGCCGGCTGCCGGAGAACGGCAGCTTCGCCGTGCGGGTGTGGCAGGCCAATATCGGCAAGACCATCGTCTGCCACGTGCCGATCGTGGACGGCCAGGTGCAGGAGACCGGGGATTTCGAGCTCGACGGGGTGACCTTCCCGGCCGCCGAGATCGTGCTCGAATTCATGGATCCCTCCGACGATGGCGACGGCGGCGCGATGTTCCCCACCGGGAACGTGGTGGACACGCTGGAAGTGCCGGGCGTGGGCACGCTGCAAGCCACGATGATCTCCGCGGGCATCCCCACGGTCTTCGTCAACGCGGGGGACATCGGCTACGCCGGCACGGAGCTCCAGCCGGACATCAACGAGGATCCGGCGGCGCTGCAAAAGCTTGAATCCATCCGCGTCGCCGGCGCCCTGCGCATGGGCCTGATCCATTCGCCCGAAGAGGCCGCCACGCGGCAGCACACGCCCAAGGTCGCCTTCGTGGCGCCGCCGGCCGACTACGTCGCCAGCAGCGGCAAGGCAATTGCCGCCGCCGACATCGACCTCAACGTGCGGGCGATGTCGATGGGCAAGCTGCACCACGCCATGATGGGGACCTGCGCGGTCGCGATCGCCACCGCCGCGGCGGTGCCGGGCACACTGGTGAACCTCGCGGCCGGCGGGGGCCGGCGCGACGCCGTCCGCTTCGGACATCCTTCGGGGACGCTGCGGGTCGGCGCGGAAGTGTGCGGGGACGACGGCCGTTGGACGGTGACCAAGGCGGTCATGAGCCGCAGCGCGCGGGTGCTGATGGAAGGAGCGGTGCGGGTCCCGCCGGAAGAGACCGCGCGCTGATCGTGCGCGCGGCGGCGCAAGGGCCGCTCAGGCGTCCGACGGGGTCTCGCGGCGCGGCTTGAGGTTCTGCACGCGCAGGAAGGTGTGGTCGTCGATTACCGCCACCTGGTAGGCGTTGCGCCAGGCCGGCGCGGCGATGGCGTGGGCCATGAAATGGCTGGCGCCCGGAACCACCTCGCGCCGCCGGTCGGCCGGCAGCGCCCAGTTGCGTTCCGACTCCACGGCCACCGTCATCGCCCGGGCGAGGGCGTCGTGGTTGCGCAGGCGCATGCGGTGGGAAACGATCCCCGGCGCGAACTGCTTGCGTGCGGTCACGACCTCGCACATCGAATCGCCCCACAGGCCGCTTTCCTGGCGGCGCAGGGCCACCTCGGCCACGGCTTGCTGGCCGCGCAGCGACTGGTTGCGGGCTTCCAGGTACACGGTGGTGCCCAGGCACACCGAATCGGCGGCCGGCTGCGGCATCAGCGAGGCGAACCAGAGGATCCAGCCCAGTGTCATCGTTTCAACTCCTTGCTTCGTTGCGCCGCGGCCCTGGCGGCCGGCCCCGGGGGGGGCGCGGACGTGACAGCCGGACGGCATGGCGAATGGGCGCACCCGGCAGCGCCGGACGCTCGCGACGGATCGCGACAAGAAGGGCAGCGACTCTTTGGCGCCTTGGTGCCCCGGACCCGGCGCACGCCGCCATTGGCGCGGTGCCGGATCACCCCGGACGGCTGGGCCGGCCCGGAATCCGCGCACCTTAATGGGGGTTTTTCGAACCACTCCTGAATGGCGGCTCTTGACTTCCGCCACACGGGCCTTGTCCCCGCAACGCCTGGGTGTCCGGCGGGAAAGGGCCGGGGGCGCACATTCCGCGCGCTGGCGGCATCGCGAAAAATCGCAGGAACACCCCGCAGAGCGGGCCGATCAGGCAGGCAAACGCGAGCGTTCCCCATCCGACGGTTCCTCCCAGCCACCAGCCGGTGACAAGCACGGTGGCCTCGATCAGGGTGCGCACCAGCCAGATCGGCCGCCCGGTGCGCCTGTGCAGGCCGGTCATCAGCCCGTCGCGGGGGCCGGAGCCGAAGCCGGCGCCAATATAGAGACCGGTGGCGGCCGCCAGCAGGACAAGCCCGGCGCCGAACAGGGCCGCCTGGGCCGGCAGACCCTGTGCATCGGGGATCGCCCACAACCCGAGCTGGGCACTGGGGCCGATCAGCAGCGCGTTGAGCACGGTCCCCACGCCGAATCGCTCGCCCAGCGGCAGCCACAGGAGCAACACGCCCACCCCGACCAGCACCGTGACCAGTCCGAATGCCAGGCCGGTCTGGACGGTGATCCCCTGGGTCAATACGTCCCAGGGCGCCAGGCCGATGCCCGCGCGCACCATCATTGCCATGCCGATTCCGTACAGGAACAGCCCCAGCAGCAGGCGTGCCCAGCGTTCGGCGAGCAGGGTGGAGTTCAAGGAAAGACAGCTACCGGGGCGGAAAAAGCAGGGCAGGCATTCTAGTCGCCGCAGCGTGGACCGCGCTGTAACGACCCGGTGGGCATCATGGGCGCAACCTGAATCCGGAGGCCCGCGATGACCGCTGTCGATGTCCGTTCCGCCGCCCGCCCCGATCCCGACGAATCGATGGCGGCGATCGCCGATTACGTCCTCGACGCGCGCATCGAATCCCGGGAAGCCTGGGACACCGCCCGCTACATGCTTGCCGACTCCCTGGCCTGCGCGATGCTGGCGCTGGAGTTCGACGAGTGCACCCGCCACCTGGGGCCGCTGGTGCCCGGGGGCGAGATCCCCGGGGGAGCCCGGGTCCCCGGTACCCGCTACGAACTGGACCCGGCGCAGGCCGCGTTCAACATCGGCACCCAGGTGCGCTGGCTTGACTTCAACGACACCTGGCTTGCGGCCGAATGGGGCCACCCTTCGGACAACCTGGGCACCATCCTGGCTTTGGCCGACTGGCTGGCACGCAAGGAGGGCCGGACGATCACCATGCGCGACGTCCTGGGATGGGCCATCAAGGCGCACGAGATCCAGGGGGTGTATGCGCTCAGGAACGCATTCAACCGGGTCGGCCTGGACCACGTGATCCTCGTGCGACTGGCGTCCACCGCGGTCGCCGCCGCCATGCTGGGCGGAACCCGGGAGGAAGTGATCACCGCCATCTCCCACTCATGGATCGACAACGGCGTGCTGCGCACCTATCGCCACGCCCCCAACACCGGCCCGCGCAAGAGCTGGGCCGCCGGCGACGCCTGCCGCCGGGCCGTGATCCACGCGCTCAATGCCGTGCGCAGGAAAGTGGTGGGCTACCCCAGCGCGGTGAGCGCGAAGACCTGGGGATTCCGCGACGTGGCCTTCGAGGGCAGGGAGTTCGAGTTCGAGCGCGGGTTTGGCAGCTACGTGATGGAGAACATCCTGTTCAAGATCAGCTGGCCGGCCGAATTCCATGCCCAGACTGCGGTCGAGTGCGCAATGCAGCTGCACGGGAAGGTCCGCGACCACCTCGACGAGATCGAGAGGATCGAAATCCATACCCAGGAGGCGGCGATCCGGATCATCGACAAGACCGGCCCGCTGGACAACTACGCCGACCGCGACCACTGCCTCCAGTACATGGTGGCCGTACCGCTGATCTTCGGCCGCCTCACGGCCGACGACTATGGCGACCAGGTGGCCGCCGACCCGCGCATCGACGCCCTGCGCGAACGGATGGTGGTCACGGAGGACCCGCAGTTCACCCGCGATTACTTTGACCCCGACCGCCGCTACATCGGCAATGCTGTGCAGGTGTTCTTCCGCGACGGTTCGGCGACGGAGAAGGTGTCGATCGATTACCCCGTCGGGCACCGGCGCCGGCGTGCCGAGGGGATCCCCCTCCTGCTGGCCAAATACGAGGATGCAATCTGCGGCCCCCTGCCTGCCTCCCAAGCGGCACGGCTGGTTGAACTTGCCGCCGACCCGCAGGCACTGGACCGGATGACGGTGCAGGACTATCTTCACCTCTATCGCAGCTGAACAGCGGTTGGCTGGCCGGACACCGCGCGGTGAAGCGTTATGTTACTGTTAACGCCGTCTTCACACGGCTGACCATAGGCTGTGCCACGACGTTTGGGCCTGCGCGGCCTGAAAGAGCAAGACGTTGAAGCAGTCGAAGAAAAGGCAAGAAACGCTTTATCCCCTTGATCAAGGAGCATTACGGATGAAAATGAAACTCCTCTGTGCCGCGCTTGCTGGCGGCCTCGGCCTGGCCACGGCGGCCAATGCGCAGGAGTTCGACGACCGCTGGTACATCACCGCGGGTGTCGGCTACAACTTCCAGGACGGTGACCGCCGCACCGACGACGCCGGTCAGGTCTCGCTGGGCCTGGGCAAGTTCATCAGCCCGGCCTGGTCGGTCGACGCCGAGCTGAACTACCAGAACCCCAATTTCGACGACACCGTCACCGGCGCCAACCGTCATCTGAATTGGAGCCAGTACGGCATCTCGTTCGACGTGCGTCGCCACTTCATCAATGAAGCGCGCAACTGGAACCCGTACCTGCTGTTCGGCGTCGGCTACCAGCGCAGCGAGGAAGAGTACGACGCGTGGCCGAACCCGGACTCCCCGGGCGAGCGCAAGGAAGGCAACTTCTCCGCCAAGATCGGTGCGGGCCTGCAGGGCGACCTGAGCAACCGCATCAACGTGCGCGCTGAAGTGTTCATGCGCGGCGACTTCGACGACGACAGCTACGCTGCCAATGGCGCCCGGGACTGGGGCGGCTACCCGCACAACCAGGAAGAGAGCTACTTCACCGACATCGTGGCCCAGGTCGGCCTGGTGATCCCGCTGGGTCCGGAGCCGACCGCCCCGGTTGCCCCGCCGCCGCCGCCGCCGCCGCCGCCGCCGCCGGCTCCCGCCGAGCCGCCGCCGCCGGCGCCGATCACCATTGACCTGACGGGCGTGAACTTCGACTTCGACCGTTCGACGCTGCGCCCGGATGCGGTGCAGATCCTGAACGAGGCGATCGAGATCCTGCGTCGCTATCCGGACCTGCGTGTCGAGGTTGCCGGTCACACCGACTCGGTCGGTACCGAGCAGTACAACCAGGGCCTGTCCGAGCGCCGCGCCCAGGCCGTGTACGACTACCTGACCAGCAACGGCATTGACGCCAGCCGCCTGCAGGGTCCGATCGGCTACGGCGAGAGCCGCCCGATCGCGCCGAACACCAACCCGGATGGCACCGACAATCCGGAAGGTCGCGCGCGCAACCGCCGCACCGAGCTGAACGTCCAGAACTGACGGACGCAACGCTCTTGCAACACCAGGAAGCCCGGCCCAGCGCCGGGCTTCCTGCTTTGTGAACGGAGCCATGTGAAACAAGGGTTTGCGGCAGACAGTTGCAGCGAATACACTGGCCGGGCCGCCTCTCGGGGATCACATCATGCACAAGGCCACCGTCGCCGCCCTGCTGCTGGCAGCAGCGCCCCTCGCCTCCCACGCAGCCACCGACTGCTCGCGCGCCGCGCCCGCCACCGCGGTGTCGGTGCCAGCGTCGCTGGCTCCGCTGTCACCCGAGCTGGCCGTGCCCGCGCACCGTCCGGGTGGCCATGGCGCCGTGCTCTCGAAGGGCTATGGCATGGAACATTCGCTCGACCAGGTGCTGCTGCGCATCAGGATGGAAGGCTGCAGGGCGCTGCCTGCCGCCGGCTACGTCAAGCAGACCGAGTTCGACAACACCCCGTTCCGCTTCAACATGACCCAGGGCGGCAAGCGCATGACCGCCGATGACTTCGACGCCTGGCTGCAGGCCAACGGCTACAGCGCCGGGCGCCGGGTGGACCCGAACGCGCCGGCCACGCCCGCGCTGACCGACGTGCTGCCGGTCAGCGAGGTTCCCGCGACGGAAGATTGAGCCGCGTCAGGCGGCGATCACGCCCAGTTCGCGCCCGATCCGGGTAAAGGCGTCGATCGCCCGATCCAGGTGCTCGCGGGTGTGGGCAGCGCTCATCTGCGTCCGGATGCGCGCCTGGCCTTTCGGCACCACCGGGAAGAAGAACCCGATCGCGTAGATGCCTTCCTCCAGCAAACGGTCGGCAAAGCGCTGCGCGAGCGGCGCGTCGTAGAGCATAACGGGGACAATGGGATGCTCGCCCGGCTGGAGGTCGAAGCCGGCCGCGGTCATCCGTTCGCGGAAGTACGCCGTGTTCTCGGCCAGCTGCGCGCGCAGCTCACCGGCGGCGTCGAGCATCTGGAACGCCTTTGTGCCGGCGGCCACCACGTGCGGCGGCAGTGAGTTGGAGAACAGGTAGGGACGCGAGCGCTGGCGCAGCATCTCGATCACCTCGGCGCTGGCCGTGGTGAACCCGCCGATGGCGCCGCCCATGGCCTTGCCCAGGGTGCCGGTGATGATGTCGATTTTTTCCAGCACGCCCTTGACCTCGGCCGAGCCGCGCCCGGTGGCGCCGATGAAGCCGGTGGCATGGCACTCGTCGATGTGGACCAGCGCGCCGTACTTTTCCGCCAGCGAGGTGATCTCGTCGAGCGGGGCGATGAAGCCGTCCATCGAGAAAACGCCGTCGGTGGTGATCATGATGGTGCGCGCGCCGTCCGCCTTCGCCTGCTTCAGCTGGGCCTCAAGGTCCGCCATGTCGCAGTTGGCATAGCGATAGCGCCTGGCCTTGCACAGGCGCACGCCGTCGATGATCGAGGCGTGGTTGAGGGAGTCCGACACCACCGCGTCCTCCGGCCCCAGCAGCGGCTCGAACAGGCCCCCATTGGCGTCGAAGCAGGCCGCGTAGAGGATGGTGTCGTCCTTGCCGAAGAAGTCCGAGATCGTCTTCTCCAGTTCCTTGTGCAGATCCTGGGTGCCGCAGATGAAGCGCACCGATGCGAGCCCGAAGCCGTGCGAATCAAGCGCGTCCTTGGCGGTCTGGATCAGGTCCGGATGATCGGCGAGCCCGAGGTAGTTGTTGGCGCAGAAGTTCAGGACCTCGCGCCCGTCCTCGAGCGTGATCTCGGCTGATTGCGGCCCGGTGATGATGCGCTCGGACTTGAAAAGGCCCTGGTCGCGGATCTCTTCAAGGGCGTCGTTGTAGCGTGAGGTCAGGGTCATGTCCCGCTCCTTCAATTCCAGTTGAGCACCACCTTGCCCGATTTGCCCGATTCCATCAGGTCGAAGCCCTTCTGGAAGTCTTCGGCCGGGAGCTGGTGGCTGAGCACCTTGTGCAGCGGGAAGCCGCCGAGCACGAGCTGGGTCATCTTGTACCAGGTCTCGTACATGCGCCGTCCGTAGATTCCCTGCACCGTCAGGCCCTTGAAGATGATGCGGTCCCAGTCGATGCCCGCGCCCTTGGGCAGGATGCCGAGCAGGGCGACCTTGCCGCCGTGGTACATGCAATCGAGCATGTCGTTGAAGGCGTGCGGGTTGCCGCTCATCTCCAGCCCGACATCGAAGCCCTCCAGGTGCAGGTCGGCCATCACGTCCTTGACCGAGGAGTCGGTGACGTTGACCACCCGGGTGGCGCCCATGTCGGCGGCCAGCTTGAGGCGGTAGTCGTTGACGTCGGTGACCACCACGTTGCGGGCGCCGATGTGCTTGCAGATGCCGGCGGCCATGACCCCGATCGGGCCGGCGCCGGTGATCAGCACGTCCTCGCCGACCACGTCGAACTCCAGCGCGCAGTGGGCGGCGTTGCCGTACGGGTCGAAGAAGGCCGCCAACTCGCTGGGGATCTGGTCGGGGATCGGCCACAGGTTGTTGGCGGGCATGACGACGTAGTCGGCGAAGGCGCCGTCGCGGTTGACGCCGATGCCCACGGTATTGGGGCACAGGTGCTGCCTGCCGGCACGGCAGTTGCGGCAGTGGCCGCAGACGATGTGGCCTTCCGCGGACACGCGCTGGCCGACTTCGTAGCCGTTGACGCCCGGCCCGAGCGCGGCGACGCGGCCGACGAACTCGTGGCCGACCACCAGCCCCGGCTTGATCGTGCGCTGGCTCCAGTCGTCCCAGAGGTAGATGTGCAGGTCGGTGCCGCAGATCGCGGCCTTTTCCACCCGGATCAGCACCTCGTTGGGGCCGGGCGCGGGAACCGGCACCTCTTCCATCCACATGCCCTTGGAGGCTTCGCGCTTGACGAGCGCGCGCATGGTGGCGGGGATCTGGCTGGGCTGGCCCATCAGGCGGTCTTCCATATGCAGGGGAGGGCCGATGATTATACGCAGCGGGCCTGTCGCCCCGGGCTCCGCGGCACCCCACGCGGGGTAGACTTGCCGATTGACGTCCACACTGGAAAGACGCATGCGAACAGTCCCCGTCGCCGCCTTGCTGGCCACCCTGGCGCTGGCCGCCGCTTCCCCCGCCCGCGGTGGCGAAGGCATGTGGGTGCCGCAGCAGTTGCCGGAGATCGCAGGCCCCCTGCGAGAGGCCGGGCTGCGGCTGCCGCCGGAGCAGATGGCCGACCTGACCGGCGACCCGATGGGGGCGGTGGTTTCGCTGGGCGGCTGCACCGCGAGCTTCGTCTCGCCGGGCGGGCTGGTGGCAACCAACCATCATTGCGCCTACGGGGCCATCCAGCTCAACTCCACCCCGGAGGAGAACCTGATGCACTCCGGGTTCTACGCCGCCGGGCGCGAGGACGAACTGAGTGCCGGCCCCAACGCGCGGGTCTTCGTGCTCGACTCCATCCGCGACGTCACCGCCCAGGTGCAGAACGCGATTGATGCGGCGCCCGATCCGGTGGGCCGCGCACGCGCCCTGGAGTTCATTGAAAAGCGCCTGGTGGCCGATTGCGAGCACGAGGACGGCTATCGCTGCCAGCTGTATGCGTTCGGAGGCGGCAACCAGTACCGCCTGTTCCGCAACGTGGAGATCCGCGACGTGCGCCTGGTGTACGCGCCGCCGGGCGGCATCGGCAATTTTGGCGGTGAGGTGGACAACTGGATGTGGCCGCGCCACACCGGCGATTTCGCGTTCTACCGCGCCTACGTCGGTCCGGATGGCAAGCCAGCCGACCACCACCAGGACAACGTGCCCTACCAGCCCGCGCACTGGCTCAGGTTCTCCGACAGGCCGCTGCGCGAAGGCGACTTCGTGATGGCCGCAGGCTACCCCGGGCGCACCAACCGCTACGCGCTGGCCGCCGAGTTCGAGCAGACCGAGCAGTGGACGTATCCGGCCATCAGCCGGCACTACAAGGCGTTGATCGAGCTGGTGGAAGCCGAGGGGCGTGCGGATCCGGAAATCGCGGTGCGTTACGCCGCCACCATGGGAGGCTGGCGCAACACCTCCAAGAACTACGACGGCCAGCTCGAAGGCTTCGCCCGCATCGACGCCGCCGCGCGCAAGCGCGCCGAGGAGACCGCGGTGCTGGAGTGGCTGGGCCTCCAGGGCGAGGGTGGCCAGCCGGCTTTGGACGCCTACGCTGAGCTGGTGGAGATCGAGAGCGAAGCCGCTGCCACCCGCGAGCGGGACCTGATCCTCTCGCAGCTGCACCGCACCGGCACGGTGGGGCTGGCGATGCGCCTGTATCGCAATGCGATCGAACGTACCCGCCCGGATCCGGACCGCGAGCCGGGTTACCAGCAGCGCGACCAGCCGCAGATCGCCGGCGCCGTGGCCGAGATGGACCGGCGCTACCATCCCCGCATGGACCGCATCCTGCAGCGCTATTGGCTGCAGCAGTACGTGGCGCTGCCGCCCGAACAGCGGGTGGCGGCGATCGACGAGTGGCTCGGCGGGGACGACGAGGCGGCCGTGGAGGCCGTGCTCGAGCGCCTGGCGGGCAGCAGCCTCGCCGAGGCCTCCGGGCGCACGCGCTGGCTGGCCGCCGACCGGGGTGCGTTTGAATCCAGCGACGATCCGGCCATCGCCTATGCGGTGGCGGTGACCCCGGAGGTCATGGGCCAGGAGCTCGAGCGCAAGGCGCGGGCGGGCCGGATCCTCCAGGCGCGCCCGGTGTACCTGCAGGCCGTGGCCGACTACCGGCGCGCGCTGGGCGAGCACGTGTACCCGGACGCGAATTCCTCGCTGCGCATCACCTTCGGCAACGTCACCGGGTACCGCGGCCTGGACGGCACCCGGCACCGGCCGTTCACGCGGCTTGAGGAGATCGCCGACAAGGCCACCGGCGAAGCGCCGTTCGACGCGCCGCAGCCGCTGCTTGATGCCATCGCGGAAAAGCGCCACGGCGGGCTGGCGGATCGCAAGCTGCGCTCGGTGCCGGTCAACTTCCTGTCCGACCTGGATGTGACCGGCGGCAACTCGGGCTCGCCGGTGCTGGATGCGGACGGGCGGCTGGTGGGTCTGCTGTTCGACATGAACTGGGAGTCGGTGAGTTCCAACTGGGTGTTCGATGCCGACATGACCCGGACCATTTCAGTTGACCAGCGCTACATGCGCTGGGTGATGCAGGAAGCCTTTCCGGCGCCCGGGCTGCTCGAGGAGCTCGACCTGCCGCCGATGCAGCGCTGAGGGAGCAAGACGATGAGGATCGTGCTGGCCCGCCACGGCGAAACCGCGTGGAATGCAGAAGGCCGCTACCAGGGGCAGGAGGACATCCCGCTCTCGCCCGTGGGCCAGGCGCAGGCGGTGTCGCTGGGCCGGCGCCTGGAATCGCTGCCCATCGACCGCGCGGTGGCATCGCCGCTCTCGCGGGCGCGGGTGACCGCTGAACTGGCGCTGGGCGCCAATCGCGCGGGCCGGCTGCAGCTGGATCCGGGGCTCGCGGAGATCAACCACGGCAGCTGGGAAGGCCTGCTGGCCGGCGAGATCCACGCCCGCGATCCCGAGCGTCTGCGCGCCTGGCGCGAGCAGCCCGATACGGTGCGCATGCCCGACGGCGGCGAGTCGCTGCAGGACGTGTTCGATCGCGCCTGGGACGCGCTGGCGCGGGCCGTCGATGGGCTCACCGGGGAGCAGACCCTGCTGGTGGTGGCCCACGACGCGGTCAACCGGGTGATCCTCTGCCGGGTCCTGGGCATTCCGTTCTCGCGCCTGTGGAGCTTCCGCCAGGCGCCGACCACGCTCAACCTGCTTGAAGGCCCGGACCTGGACCGGCTCGAGGTGGTGCGCCTGAACGACTGCGCCCACCACACCCCGCTGTTCGGCGAGGCCGTCCACCGCGCGCTGTGAAACGCACGCTCGACGAGTGGCTGGCCTGGATCGAGGGCCGGCACCCGAAGTCCATCGACATGGGCCTGGAGCGCGTGCGCGCGGTGGCCGGGCACATGCAGCTGCCGCGGCCGGCCCGCCATGTGATCACCGTGGCCGGAACCAATGGCAAGGGCTCGACGGTGGCGTTCATCGAGGCGATCGCGAGCGGGCAGGGGTGGCGCACGGGCGCCTATACCTCGCCGCACCTGTTCCATTACAGCGAACGGGTGCGCATCGATGGGCGGCCGGCCAGTGACGACGCCCTGGTGGAGGCGTTTGAAGCCGTTGAGGCGGCCCGGACATCGGCGACAGACGTATCGCTCACCTATTTCGAGTACGGCACCCTGGTTGCGCTGTGGCTTTTCGCGCGCCAGCCGCTGGACCTCGTCGTGCTCGAGGTCGGGCTGGGCGGTCGCCTGGATGCGACCAACATCGTGGACGCCGACGTGGCGGTGGTGACCACCGTGGACCTGGACCACAGCGACTGGCTGGGCGCGGACCGCGAGGCGATCGGCCGCGAGAAGGCGGGCATCGCCCGGCCCTGGAAACCGCTGATCCTGGGGGAGGACGACCCTCCGGCGAGCGTCCTGCGCCACGCATATGCCATCGGCGCGGCGGCGATCCGCGCCAACTGCGATTTCATGTTCGCGCAGCTCGATGCCACCCAGTGGCGCTGGCGCGACGTTGGCCATGAGATGACGCTGCCCGTGCCCGCGATGCGGGGGGCGGCGCAGTTGCGCAATGCCGCTGCGGCGATTGCGGCGCTGCGCGCGCTGGACGCGCCGGTGTCCGATCCCGCCATCGCGCGTGGCGTGGCGGCCGCGCGGGTTCCGGGCCGGCTCGAGGCATTCGAGCTGGATGGTGTGGAGGTGATGGTGGACGTTGGCCACAACCCCCAGGCCGCCCGGGAAGTGGCTGCATGGCTGCACAGCGCGCCGGTTCGCGGGTCCACCCGCGTGGTGCTGGCGGCGCTGGCAGACAAGGACGTGGCCGGCGTGGTGGACGCTCTGTCCGGGCAGGTGCAGGACTGGCACCTGGCGGGCCTGGAGCACGTCGCGCGGGGGCTCGCGGTGGATGCACTTGCCGGTCGCCTGGCAGGCACCGCCGCGGCGTCCGCCGCCAGGCATGCCAGCGTGCCGGAAGCGATCCGGGCCGCGCGCGCGGCGTCCTCGGCAGGTGACCGGATCGTGGTGCTGGGCTCATTCCACACGGCCGCGGCCGCGCTCGGACTGCTGCACGGGCGGCATTAAGAAGCCGGCCCGGGCCCGGGCGTATAATCGCCGGGCCTCCGCCGCCTGACGACGCCGATGGATCCACGACTCAAACAGCGCCTGATCGGCGCGGCCGTGCTGGTCGCGCTTGCGGTGATCTTCCTGCCGATGCTGGTGAAGGGGCCCGCGCCCGACAGCGGCGTGTCGGACCTGTCGCTGGACCTGCCCGAGCGCCCGCGCGACTCCGCCACGGTGACCCGGGAGCTGCCGCTGGTCGCGCCGCGGCCGCGGCCCGACGAAGGCGCCCTGGGCCTTGGCGCGGGACAGGGCGGCGGCGTGGACGACGGATCCCTGCCCACGGTGGACACCGCTGCAGCCCGGCACCCGGACGCCGCCCCGCTTGCCGACGAGGTGGCGCTGGGCGACCAGGCGGATGACGCGGCGGATCCGGTGGGATCTGAAGGGCAGGAGGACGCCGTCGCCGCGGACCCGGCTCCTGCGCCGGACCCCGCGCTTCCGGCGACGACGGCAGGCGGCGACTACGCGGTGCGCTTTGGCAGCTATGGCAGCAGTGAAAACGCGGAGATCGTGGTGCAGCGACTGCAGCGGGAAGGCTTTCCGGCCCGCAGCACCCGGGCCGAGGTCGGCGGCAAGGAGATCTGGCGCGTGAATATCGGGCCCTATGCAAGCCGCGCCGAGGCCGAGGGCGTGCGCGTGCGTGCCGTCCAGGTTGGCCCCAACAACGCCGAGGTGGTAGCGCTGGATGCGCAGCCGTCGCCGCAGCCCGTGGCGGTGGGCCGCGCCGCAGAGGCCGATGCGCCAGCCCCGCGTGCGGCGCAGCCCGCTCCGGCAGCACCCGCAGCGGCCGCAGACGTGGGCTTCGTGGTGCAGCTGGGGGCTTTCGCGAACGCCGCCGAGGCCACGGCCATGCGCGACCGCCTGCGCGGCCTGGGTTTCACCGCGTTCACCGATACGGTCCAGACCGATCGCGGCCTGCTCACGCGGGTCAAGGCGGGGCCGGTGCTCAGCCGGGCCGAGGCCGAGGAACTCAAGGCGCAGATCCAGGGAAGGGCCCAGATCGACGGCATGGTGCGTTCGCATCCCTGACCCGCCATTGCCTGCCGGCCATCGGCGGCCCCGTCCGCCATCTCCCCTCCCCACCACCGGGACATACCATCCATGTGCGGCATCATCGGCATCGTCGGAACCACGGAGGTCGCGCCAGCGCTGTACGACGGCCTGACCGTCCTGCAGCATCGCGGCCAGGACGCTTCGGGCATTGCCACCGCCTCCGGCACCTCCCTGCGCGTGGACAAGGGCAATGGCCTGGTGCGCGACGTCTTCGACGAGCGCAGCATGCAGATGCTGCGGGGGCGGATCGGCATCGGCCATTGCCGTTATCCGACCGCGGGCAGCGAAGGCATCGACGAGGCCCAGCCCTTCTACGTCAACTCGCCATTCGGCATCGCGCTGGCTCACAACGGCAACCTCATCAACACCGAAGCGCTGCGGCGGGAGGTGTTCGAGCAGGACCGCCGGCACATCAATACCCGGTCGGATTCGGAAGTCCTGCTCAACGTGTTCGCCCACGAGCTGGATCGCGAGCGCGAGCTGGGCCCGGAGTCCGCGTTCCGCGCGATTGAGGGCGTGCATCGCCGCGCCCGTGGCGGGTATGCCGCGGTGGGGGTGGTGCTGGGCCTGGGGCTGGTGGCGTTCCGGGACCCGAACGGGATCCGTCCGCTGGTGCTCGGGCGCAAGGTCACGGAGGCCGGCACCGAATATGCGCTGGCGTCGGAGTCGGTGGCGCTGGATATCCTGGGCTTCGAGCGCCTGCGCGATGTCGGCCCGGGGGAGGGCGTGGTGATCACCGCCGACGGTGAACTCCACCACCGGCAATGCGCCGAGCCGGGACCGCTCACGCCGTGCATCTTCGAATACGTGTATTTCGCCCGCCCCGACACGATGATCGAGAACATCTCGGTCCACAAGGCGCGCATGCGCATGGGCGTCACCCTGGGCGAGAAGATCCTGCGCGAGCGGCCGGACCACGACATTGACGTGGTGATCCCGATCCCGGACACCTCGCGCGATTCGGCGCTGGAGCTGGCCCAGGTGCTGGGGGTGAAGTACCGCGAAGGGTTCATCAAGAACCGGTACGTGGGCCGGACCTTCATCATGCCGGGGCAGGGCGAGCGCCGGAAGTCGGTGCGGCGCAAGCTCAACGCGATCCCGCTGGAGTTCCGCAACCGGGTGGTGCTGCTGGTGGACGACTCCATCGTGCGCGGCACCACCTCGCACCAGATCGTGCAGATGGCGCGCGATGCCGGGGCGCGCAAGGTGTACCTGGCATCGGCGGCGCCGCCGGTGCGCTTCCCGAACATCTACGGCATCGACATGCCCGCGCCGGAAGAATTCATCGCCCACGAGCGCAGCCAGGAGGAGATCCAGCGGATGATCGGCTGCGACTGGCTGGTGTACCAGGATCTGGAAGACCTGGAGACGGCCGTCGCGGGGCCCAAGTTCCCGGGCATGCGGTTCGATTCCTCGTGCTTCAGCGGCGAGTACGTGACCGGGGTGGATCCGGCGTACTTCGACGAGATCAAGCAGCAGCGCTCGGATGAGGCCAAGCGCCAGCGCCGCCTGGCGCTGTGACGGGGCGGGCAGGGGTGCCGACGCTGTTCGAAGCCGCGCGCGAATGCCTGGACGCGGCGGAAGTCGATGACAAGATCGCGCTGACCCGGCGCCACGCGTCGGCGTTCGCCGCGGGCCAGCTCGAGCTGCCGGAACAGGCGCCGCCGCCGTTGCCCATCCGCATGCCGGGTCGGCCTGCCAGGCCGCGCATGGTGCATCCGCGCGAGCTGCCCAGGCGGGGATTGGGCACGGCCGCGGGGCGGGCGGCGTTCATCCATGCGATCGCGCACATCGAGTTGAACGCGGTGGACCTGGCCT
>JAAYXJ010000020.1 GCA_012515985.1 Gammaproteobacteria bacterium | reverse complement strand
GCACCATCACCAGCATCATCACAGCGGACAGAGATAACCAGGCGCCGCAGCCGATGCAGGAGCGCATGGCCCTCAATCAATGGAACGCCAATGACACACCAGGAAAAGCTGGAAATTATGTACCGGCACATGGCGCTGCTGGGTGTCCCGAAAAGCACGGCAGCCCCGCCTGCCTGGCGCATTCTTTGGCGGCTCGGCGTTGGGGTGTCGCCGCCGCTGTTCGCTTCCTTCATTCCTTGTGCGCTGGCGATGGGGGCGGGGTTTGCCCTGCTCTGGGGCCTGCTGATGTAGGACGACACCCTAATTTGCCCTTAAGGCGACACCCAGACTTACGCACCTCCGGGTCGACCCCGTAGCCTCGCCGGCTTTCGTCGTGGACGGGAGCAGGCGTGGCGATCACCGATCTGGAGATCCGCATGACCATCAAGACCCTGGCAGCCAAGGGGCTGCCCAAGCGGGCGATTGCCCGCCAGCTCGATCTGAGCGAAGGCACCGTGCGCTACCACCTGGCCCGGCAGGCGGCCAACGCCCGCGACGGGCGCGCCAACCAGCCGCGTCGGGCTGAAGCGGTGGCCGAGGCCATCGGCCACTGGATGGCCCACCACGACCGCGCCAACCTGGCAGCCCTGCACGCCTGGCTGGCCGCCGAGCATGGCTATCAAGGCAGCCTGCGCTCGGTGCAGCGCTTCGTGGCCGACCGCTACCCGCCACCGCGCAAGCGGGCCCGGCGCCGGTTCGAGACCCCGCCCGGAGCCCAGGCCCAGGTCGACTGGGCCCAGTTCCCCCGCATGATCGTGGGCGGCCAGTCGCAGACCCTGCACGCCTTCCACCTGGTGCTCTCGCACTCGCGCTTCGGTGCGGTGGTGTGGATGCCGGCCCAGGACAGCCTGTGCTGGCTGGCCGCCCACAACGGTGCCTTCGAGCGCATCGCCGGCATCCCGGCGGTACTGCGGGTGGACAACACCAAGACGGCGGTGGTGCGCGGCGCCGGGGCCTGGGGCCAGCTCAACGAGAGCTACCGCCGCTACGCGCTCACCGTACGCTTCCACATCGACCCGTGCACGCCCTACAGCCCAGAGCACAAGGGCAAGGTGGAGCGCGCGGTGCGCACCCACCGCGGGGTCGACCTGGCGCGGCAGGCATGGGACTCGGTCGAACAGCTCCAGGTCGCCACCGACGAGGCCCTGCACGAGGCCGCCCACCGGCGTTGCTGCCCGGCCACCGGCACGAGCGTGTTCGAGGCCTGGCAGGCCGAGCGCCAGGCCCTGGCACCGCTGCCGCGCCTGCCGGCACCGTTCGACCATGTCGCCACCCGGCAAGTCGGGCGCGACGGGCTGGTGGCCTTCGAGGGCCGCCAGTACTCGGTGCCGTTCGCCTGGCTTGGGCGCATGGTCGAGGTGCGCGGCGGGGCCGGCACCGTGCAGGTGCTGGCCGACCGCCAGGTCCTGGCCGAGCACCCGCGCCACACCGACCGCCGGCTGCTGATCGACCCGGCCCACTATGAGGGACCCGGCACCGCCACCGTGCAGGCGCCCACGCCGCTGGGCCGGCTGGGCCGCAAGCTGCAGGAGCTGGACGCCATGCCCGTCCAGCAGCGTCCGCTGGACCTGTATGCCGCGCTGGCGGAGGTGGCCCGATGAGCCGCCGCAAGCTGGACCTGGACCGTACGCGCGAGCGCCTGGTGGCCCTGGGCCTGGCCCACGCCGCCGACCAGCTCGAACCACTGCTCAGCGATGCGGTGGCCAAGGACCAGGCCCCACACCTGATGCTCGACGCACTGCTCGATGCCGAACACCAGGCCCGCGAGGAGCGCCGGGTGCGCACCGCCCTGCGCCTGTCGAGCTTGCCCACGGGCCAGACCCTGGCTGACTTCGACTTCGCCTTCCAGCCTGCCATCGAGCGCTCGCGCATCGATACCCTGGCCACCTGCGCCTACATCCGCGGTGCCGAGACCGTCCTGATCCAGGGTCCGCCCGGCGTGGGCAAGACACACTTGGCCGTGGGCCTGGGGGTCAAGGCGGTCCAGCACGGGTTCTCGGCCCAGTTCTACCGCTTCGACGAACTCAAGCTCCAGCTCAAGGCCGACGCCCACCTGCCGCCGGCGCGGCTGCGACGGCGCAAGTACCTGTCCACCGCGCTGCTGGTGATCGACGAACTGGGCTTCGAGCCGATGACCCGTGATGAGGCCAGCCTGTTCTTCCGCCTGGTCACCTACCGCTACGGCCGCGGCTCGATCCTGATCACCACCAACAAGTCCGTCCGCGAGTGGACCGAACTGCTGGCCGGCGACGAAGCCCTCGCCGCCGCCATCCTCGACCGCCTGCTGCACAAGGCCCACGTGCTCAACATCAAGGGCAGGAGCTACCGGCTCAGGGACCTGGAGGCCACCCTGGGCGCCACCGCAAACTGACCCTCAACCCGATCCGGGGTGCGTAAGAATGGGTGT
>JAAYXJ010000130.1 GCA_012515985.1 Gammaproteobacteria bacterium | reverse complement strand
GCCTGGAGCACGGTCTTCGCCCGCGCCGGGGCAGTGGTGATCGAAATGGGCAGCCTGCTTTCCCACGGTTCTACCCTGGCCCGCGAGTACGGCATTCCGGCGGTGATCAATGTGGCCAATATCACCGCCCTGGTGCAGGAGAACGATTGGCTGGTCGTCGACGGCAACCTCGGACGGGTGGCCATCGAACGCCAACCGGCGCCGGAGGTAAACCGGTGAAGCGCGCCTGGATGATCATCCCCACCTATTTCCCGGTGATCGGAGGCGCGCAAGTGCAGGTGCAGCAGCTTTCTGAGGCCCTGTCCGGGCAGAGTTGGGAGGTAGCCGTGATCACCCGCCGGCACAGTTACGCCCACCCCCGCGGGCTGCCGGCCAGGGGCGCACAGCAGGGCATTCCGGTGCGGCGGCTGTACAGTCGGGGCGGGGGCAAGCTCGGATCGGCGCTGTTTGTTGCGAGCGGGCTGTGGTTTTTTACCCGGCGCGGCCGGGGCGGGGTCTACCACGCCCACGACACCGGCGCGGCCGGGTGGCTGGCCGTGCTCGCGGCCCGTTTGCTGGGCGGGCGCAGCCTGATCAAGCTGCGCACCGGGCGCAACGCCTACGAAGACAGCCTGCGCTCGCCGCTGGTCCGCCGGGGGTTTTGGGCGCTCGTGCGCACCGCCGACCGGGTAATTGTCGTCAATCGCGAGGTGCAGGACTGGCTGATCGACTCCGGCCTGCCGCCCGAGCGAGTCGCCTGGATTCCGAACGGGGTGGACACCGAGCGTTACTGCCCGCCGAGCGCCGGTCAACGAGCCGCCGCCCGCGCCCGGCTCGGACTGAAGGCCGGCGACCGGGCCGTGCTGTACGTCGGGCGGCTGGAGCATATGAAGGGGGTAGACGTGCTGCTGCGCGCTTGGGCCGCGCTCGCCCCTTCCGATCGCCAGGACGCCCGCCTGTTGGTGGTCGGGGACGGGCCCGAGCGGAGCAACCTCGAAGCGCTGGCCGGCGCACTGGAAACCGGCGATTCGGTCCACTTTGCCGGCGAGCAGCCCGCAGTGCTGCCGTACTACCACGCCGCCAATCTGTTCGCCCTGCCCTCGCGCACTGAAGGGCTCTCGAACGCCCTGCTCGAGGCCATGGCCTGCGCCTTGCCGGTGGTGGTCTCGAATATCGGCGGGGCCAAAGATTTGGTGCAAGACGGGCACAACGGGCTGGTTTTCGAATCGGAGGACGCTGCCGGATTGATCGCCCAGTTGGAGGCGCTGCTTTCCAACCCGGCCGTCTGGGCCCGCTACGGGCAGGCCGCGCGGGCCAGCGTGATGGCCAACGCCAGCCTGACCGCCACCATCGAGCGCACGTCCGAATGCTACCGGCAGTTGACCGGCGCCGCCCAACCGACGCCGGGCGAATGGGCCGTGCCGCCCAGAGACAGCTAAATGCGCCTGCCCGATACCTCCAACCTGACCGAGTATGCGGCCGAACCGCTGGTCGAAATGCCGCTGATTTTGGGCTACCACAGCGTCAGCCGCGCGCGGACCGACGGACTGGCCGTGCGCCTGGAAGATTTCGACTGGCAAATGCACTGGCTGGCCGCGCGCGGCTACCGCGCCGCCACCCTGGCGCAGTGGGCGCGCGGCGAGATCCACCCAAAAGAGCGTACGGTATGGATCACTTTTGACGACGGTTATGCCGATAACTACACGGCCGCCTTTCCGATCCTGCAGCGCTACGGGTTTACCGCCACCGTGTTTCTGGTCACCGGATCGGTCGGGCGCGAGGAGGTGTTCTGGTGGGACCGCAGCAAGCTCGCGGCCG
>JAAYXJ010000129.1 GCA_012515985.1 Gammaproteobacteria bacterium | reverse complement strand
GTTCTTGCGGTAGGCCAGGCCCTTCTTCATCAGCCGCACGAACATGCGCTGCTCGTGGACGTAGTAGTCCGGCGAGCAGGTGGCGAACTCGCGGCTCCAGTCGATCGCGTAGCCCAGCGCCTTGAGCTGGCCGCGCATGTGCTCGATGTTCTGGTACGTCCACTTGGCCGGCGCGGTGCGGTTGCGGATGGCGGCGTTCTCGGCCGGCAGGCCGAACGCGTCCCAGCCCATCGGCTGCAGGACGTTCTTCCCGGTCATCCGCTGGTAGCGGCTGATGACGTCGCCGATGGTGTAGTTGCGCACGTGGCCCATGTGCAACGCGCCGGAGGGGTACGGCAGCATCGACAGGCAATAGAACGATGGCTTCGCCGGATCCTCGACCACCTCGTAGGCGCGCGTCCGGTCCCAGAAGCCCTGGGCGGCGGCCTCGATACGGGCGGGCTCGTAGGGGGAATTTTCGGCAGCGGGGGCTGGGCTCACGGTGGCTTGGCTCAACGGCAAAACAGGACCAGAAAGCCTACCCGACCGGCCGCCGCCCCGCCATGGAGTACCGGCGCCGCAGGACCATGCGCTCCACCCACAGGATCAGCAGCACGAGCGCCATGCCAAGCAGGAACCATCCGGCGATGGTCCAGGCTTGACCGGACGGGGCAAGCAGTTCGCGCTCCGCTCCCTGCCACGGCCACAGGGCCCGCAGCGACCCCGCCATCAGCCCCGTCATCAGCGACAGCGTGACCCTGCGATGCCGGGCCAGCATCCAGCGCAACACCTGCACGAACACTGCCAGGCCCACCACGGCGCCGCCGATGAAGGTGCCGATGTAGACGAGATCGAGGCGGTTGAGGGCCTCCAGCGAGGGCACGTAGAGACCGAACAGCAGCAGCAGGAAGGAGCCGGACAGCCCGGGCATCACCAATGCGCACACAGCGATTGCAGCCGCCAGCGCAACCAGCCACAGCGCGGGCGCCCCGCCTTCGCCCTCCGCAACAGGCAGGCCGGTCAACCAGAACGCCAGGATCGCCCCGGCGCCTGCCAGCACCCACTCCTGGGCCCTCCAGCGGCCGCCGCCCATCCGGTACGGCACCCGCAGGGACACCAGGATGAGCCCGGCGAACAGGGCCCGCGCCGCCTCCGGATACTGCTCCACCAGCGGGGCGACGATCCGCGCCGAGGCAACCAGCGCCACCACCATCCCGATGCCCACCGGGATCACGACGTCCCAGCGGACCCGCGAGAAATGATCACGCGCCTGCGTCGTGCCGCCACCCCTCGCCAGCCCCGCCGCCAGCGCCACCGCCCCGCGCACGAATTCGCCCATGGATTCGATGAGGGTCTCGTAGACGCCGATGATCAATGCGACGGTGCCACCGCTGACGCCCGGGATGATCTCCACCATGCCGATCAACGCGCCGCGGATGAGGTCGAGGAAGGTACGTGCTGGGTTCAACTGCGTGTCCGATTGCGGCGCCTGCGGCCGGCGGGTGCGCAGATTACGCCGTTGCGGGCCGGAATGCAGCGCAGCCGTGGTTCAATGGGCGGGACCACTACGGGGACCCTGCCGCATGCCCAGATTCCTGCCCGCCGCCCTCTCGGCGATTGCCGCCCTGCTCGCTCCCGCGGCGTCGCACGCCGCCGACGCCACCGTGCTCCAGTGCGGGAGCCTGTTCGACAGCCGCAGCGGCCGGATGCTCGGCCCGCACGTGGTCACCGTGCGTGGGGGCCGCATTGAAAGCGTCTCCGCCGGGAGCACTGCGGCCACGCCCGCCGCAGACCGCATCGATCTTGCCGGACACGCCTGCATGCCCGGCTGGACCGACCTGCACGTGCACCTGGGCAGCCAGTCCAGCCCGCAGAGCTATGCCGAAGGCTTCCGCCTGGACCCGGTGGATTACGCCTTCCGCGCCGTGGGGTATGCGGAAAAGACGCTGCTGGCGGGGTTCACCGCCGTGCGCGACCTCGGGGGCGAGGTCTCGCCCCACCTGCGCGATGCGATCAACCAGGGGCTGGTGAAGGGTCCGCGGATCTTCGCCGCCGGAAAATCAATCGCCACCACCGGCGGCCATGCCGACCCCAGCAACGGCTGGAACTCGATGCTCTCGCACCTGCTCGGCCCGCCCGGGCCGACCGAGGGGGTGATCAACTCCGTCGAAGACGCCCGGCAGGCGGTCCGGCAGCGGTACAAGGAAGGCAGCGACGTCATCAAGATCACCGCCACCGGGGGCGTGCTGAGCTATGCGCGCTCTGGCGATGCGCCGCAGTTCACCGTGGAAGAAATCCGCTCGGTGGTCGAGACCGCCCATGATTACGGTTACCGCGTGGCCGCACATGCACACGGCGAGGAAGGCATGCGCCGCGCGGTGGAGGCCGGGGTCACGAGCATCGAGCACGGGACCCACATGAGCGACGAGGTGATGGCGATGATGCGCGAACGCGGCACCTGGTACGTGCCCACCATCCACGCGGGCCGCTTCGTGGCCGACAAGGCCCGCGAGGACGGCTACTT
>JAAYXJ010000128.1 GCA_012515985.1 Gammaproteobacteria bacterium | reverse complement strand
TCTACTTCAGCCGCGCCCCTGTCCCGTGGGCCCGTGACTCGTTCGCCACTGACCGCAGCGCCATGCCGCCTGGCGCCACCTGGCTGCGGCACATCGGCATCTACGCCTACCGCGCAGGGTTCCTGCGGCGCTTCGCGGCGATGCCGCCCGGCAACCTGGAGCGCATTGAGGCGCTGGAGCAGCTGCGCGCGCTGGAATCCGGCCACCGGATTGCCGTCAGCCTCACCCCCGAACCGTTCCCTCCCGGCGTCGATACGCCCGACGACCTCGAGCGCGCCCGCCGGCACATGGAGACAATGCATGACCGATGAAACCAGCCTCCTGATTGTCTGCCTTGGCAACATCTGCCGCTCGCCCATGGCCGAAGGCGCGCTGCGCGCCCGTCTTGGTGAAGCTGGCCTTGGCCACGTGCGGGTGGATTCCGCCGGCACCGGCGACTGGCACGTGGGCAACCCGCCCGACAGCCGTGCGATCGCCACCGCGGCGCGCCACGGCGTGGACATCTCCGGCCTGCGCGCCCGCCAGCTGCACGTGGACGATTACCGGCGTTTCGACTGGATCCTGGCGGCCGATCTGCAGAACCTGCGCGACGTGCGTGCGCGGGCGCCGGAGGATGCGAGCGCGCGCATCGAGCTGCTCACCCGCTGGGTGGGGCTTGAAGCAGACGTCGACGAAGGCGCGATCCCCGACCCGTATACCGGCGGACAGGAGGATTTCGAGAACGTCTGGCGCATGGTGGACGATGTCGCCCGCGCCACCGTCGCGCGCCTTCGCGCGGCGATTGACGCATAATCCGCCAATCGCCCGGTCCTGGCCATGCCCATGGATGCACAGGTCGCTCCCGAGTTTCCCGACTCGATCGAATGGCTGAATCTCTCCGAGCCGCTGCGCATGGCGCAGCTGCGCGGCAGGGTGTGCGTGCTGGCCTTCATCAATGCCGGCTCGGCGTGGTCCATGCAGCGCCTGCATGACCTGGTGACATTGCTTGGCCGCCATCGGGAGCGCCTCAACGTGGTGGCGGTGCACGTGCCGCGGTTCGAGCACGAGCGTGATCCGCGGCGTGTGCTCAAGACCCTGCGGCGGCACGATTTCCAGTTTCCGCTGGGCCACGACCCGAACTGGACGCTGTGGCAGCACTACGACGTGCAGGCCTGGCCGACGGTGGTGCTCATCGACGGCGATGGCAAGGTCTGCGGGCGCCTGGTGGGCGATGGGCCGCTGCGCGACCTTGACGCCCAGGTGGCCGACCTGGTGCGGGCACTGGTGCCGCAGTCACTGAACCCGCAGCCGATCGAGCTGCGTCGCGGCGGCGAGCCTGCGCTCCCGCTGCGATTCCCGGTTGGCCTGGCGGTGTCGGGCAATTACCTCTACGTGGCCGACACCGGCCACAACCGGGTGTTGGAGTGCGACCAGGCCGGGCGAATCCTGCGCCAGTTCGGCAGCGGCGGCGTCGGCTTCATCGACGGTCCGATGGAGCTTGCCGCCTTCAACCGCCCCAGCCGCCTGGCGGTGGAGCGCGACCTGCTCTACGTGTCGGATACGGGCAACCATGCGGTGCGGCGGATCCAGTTGCGCAGCGGCGATATCGACACCCTTTTCGGCGCCGGGCGCCCCGGTACGCCGGCGGACGGTGCGGTGGCGGACCCGCGCGCAGTCACGATCGACACGCCGACCGGGCTGGCCCTGGCGGCGGGCCGCCTGTTCCTCGCCACGTCGGGAGACAACCGCATCTGGAGTTTCGGCCTTGGTGACCACACCCTGCGCTGCCTGGCCGGGTCGGGGCGCCTGGAAGTGGCCGACGGCACCGGCAGCGAAGCCTCGTTTGCCCAGCCGGTGGCGCTGGCCGCGGTGCAGCAGATGGTGTACGTCTGCGATTCCGCCGGCTCGGCCATCCGCGCGGTCAATGCGCGCACCGGCGTGGTGCAGACCCTGGTGGGCCGCAACCCCTGGGAATTCGGCGCGGAGGATGGCGCGCGCAGTGCGGCCCTGCTCCAGCAGCCGCTGGCGCTGGCGCTTGATCCCGAGTCGCCGCGGCTGTGGATCGCCGACAGCGGCAACAACCGCCTGCGCGTGTTGCGCCTTGGCGGTGGCGAGGTGTCCACCTTCGAGCTGCCGCGGCCGTTGCATGGGCCGGCGGGCATGGCCATGGCACCCGGCGTGGCATGGATCGCCGATACCGATGCCCATGCCGTGTTGCGCCTGGACCTGGTGAGCGGGGACCTTCACCACATCCCCATCGGCGAATGAACGCCGGGCAGGGTCGCGACCAGGACCCCGCGCCCGGGGTGTTCGACGGCAAGGAGTTCGTCGCCGGCCTGCCCAATGCGCCCGGGGTCTACCGCATGCTGGCCGCCGACGGCAGCGCGCTCTACGTCGGCAAGGCCGGCTCGCTGCGCAAGCGCGTGGCCAGCTATTTCAGCGCCTCGCCCAAGCCTGCCCGCATCATGTCGATGCTCTCGCAGGTCGCGTCGATGGAGGTCACGGTCACCCGTACCGAGGTCGAGGCGCTGCTGCTGGAAAACCAGCTGATCAAGTCGCTCAAGCCGCGCTACAACGTGATGCTGCGCGACGACAAGAGCTACCCGTACGTGCTGCTCACGGACCAGGAGTGGCCGCGGCTTGGATTCCACCGTG
>JAAYXJ010000127.1 GCA_012515985.1 Gammaproteobacteria bacterium | reverse complement strand
TAGGCCATCAGGTGCAGCGCTTCCAGCAGGCTGGTCTTGCCGGCCCCGTTGTCGCCGGTGATGAGGTTGAGTCCGGGGCCCGGCTCGATGTCCACCGCCGACAGCCGGCGCAGGTTGTCGATCCGCAGCCGCGTCACCCTCACGCAGCGGCTCCAGGGCTCCAGGCGCAGGGAGCAAAACGCCCGGACGGGGCCGGGCGTTGTGGTTTCACGTGGAACAACGCGGCGGTCACAGCCGCAGCGGCATGACCACGTGGCGGCATTTCTCGCTGCCGGACTCGCGCACCAGCGCCGAAGAGTTGGCGTCGCGCAGCTGCATCACCACCGAGTCGTCGCGCAGGGCGGACAGCGCATCAAGCAGATAGTTGACGTTGAAGCCGATCGCCAGGTCTTCCACGCGGGTATCCGCCTCGATCTCTTCCTGCGCCTCTTCCTGCTCGGGGTTGTGCGCGCTGATCTTCAGCTGTCCCGGGGATACTTCCACCCGGACGCCGCGATACTTTTCGTTGGAAAGGATCGCCGCTCGCTGCAACGCGGCCCGCAGCACCTCGCGGTCCACCTTCACTTCGCGATCGGCCCCAATCGGGATCACCGCCTCGTAGTCCGGGAAGCGCCCGTCGATGAGCTTGCTGGTGAAGGTTACATCGTCGCGCTTGACGCGAAGGTGGCTGCGATCGAGCTCCAGTTCAAGCTCGCGATCGCCCCCTTCCAGCAGCCGCTGCAGTTCGGTCACACCCTTGCGCGGCACGATGATCTGGCGCTTGGCCGCCACCGCCGCATCCAGCGGCGCTTCGCACAGCGCCAGCCGGTGGCCGTCGGTGGCCACGCAGCGCAGGCGCGACTCGCCCAGGTCGAACAGCAGCCCGTTGAGGTAATAGCGCACGTCCTGCTGCGCCATCGCGAAGGCCGTGCGCTCGATCAGCTCCTTCAGCGCCGACTCGGGCACCCGGATCCGCTCGGTCGCTTCCACCTCGTCGATCGCGGGGAAGTCGTTGGCTGGCAGGCTGGCCAGGGTGAAGCGGCTGCGGCCGGCCTGCACCGTGACCTTGTCGCCGGACTGGCTCACCGTCACCTTGCTGCCATCGGGCAGGGCGCGGACGATCTCGAACAGCTTGCGCGCCGGGATCGTGGTTTCGCCGTCGGCGGCATCCTCGACCGCGGCCCGCGCCACCATCTCGACTTCCAGGTCGGTACCGGTCAGCGAGAGCTGCCCGCCGGAAACGTGGACCAGCAGGTTGGCCAGTACCGGCAGGGTCTGCCGGCGTTCCACGACGTTGACCACCTGGGTCAACGGCTTGAGAAAGACTTCGCGCTGAAGGCTGAAACGCATGCCGGTCGGTTCCCCTTGGCTCACTGCTTCAAGAACTGGATAAATATCAAAAGCTGGTGGTGATGGTGGCCGCGAAATCGCTTGATAAGCTGCCTAAGCTATTGATATCAAAACATTTATTGTCTTCAAAACCACGTGTACAACCGCGCCATCCCCCTGCGGAGAACCTGTGGACAATTTCCTTGCCCGGGATCCTTCCCGGACTTGTCCACAGCTTGTCCCTGAACCGCCAACAGGAAGCCATTCCCTACTCACTGAGCTTGCGGATCAGCTTGTCCCAGTCCTCGCGCAGCTTGCCGTCGGTTTCCATCAGGTTGCGGACCTGGCGGCAGGCGTGCAGCACGGTGGTGTGGTCGCGGCCGGCGAACGCGTCGCCGATCTCGGGCAGGCTGTGCTCGGTCAGCTCCTTGGACAGGGCCATCGCCACCTGGCGGGGGCGGGCCAGCATCCGGGTGCGTCGCTTGGACAGCAGGTCCTTGATCTGAAGGCCGTAGTAGTCTGCCACGGTCTTCTGGATATTGGCGATGGACACGCTCTGCATCTGCGCGCGCAGCAGGTCGCGCAGCGTTTCCTGGGCGAACTCCGGGGTGATGGAGTGGCCGGTGAACGTCGCCCGCGCCGCCAGCGTGTAGATCGCGCCCTCCAGGTCGCGCACGTTGGATCGCAGCTTCTTGGCGATCATGAACGCCACGTCCTCGGGAATGTGCGCCCCGCGCTCGCTGGCCTTCGACAGCACGATCTGGGCCCGGGTCTCGAAGTCCGGCGGGTCGATGCCGACCGACAGCCCCGAGGCCAGGCGCGACTTGAGCCGGGGCTCCAGCCCCTCGACCTCACGCGGGAAGCGGTCGCAGGTCATGATGATCTGCTGGCGGCTCTCGAACAGGGCGTTGAAGGTGTGGAAGAACTCCTCCTGGGTGCGTTCCTTGCCGGCGAAGAACTGGATGTCGTCGATCAGCAGCGCGTCCACCTGCTGGAACTGGCGCTTGAAACCCTCCATGTCCTTGTCCTGCAGCGCCCGCATCATCGCGCTGAAGAACTGGTCCGAGCGCAGGTACAGCACCCGGGCCGCGGGATTGAGCTCGCGCATGCGATTGCCGGCCGCGAACATCAGGTGGGTCTTGCCCAGGCCGGTGCTGCCATAGAGCAGCAGCGGGTTGTGGGCGCGCTCGCCGGGGTTCTGCGCCGCGTGCCAGGCCGCGGCGCGGCCGAGCTGGTTGCTGCGGCCCTCGACGAAGTTGTTGAAGGTGTAGTGGCTGTCCAGGTTGCCGTGGAAGGCCGGCCCGGGGGCGGCGGGCGTGGCCGCCGCGGCCGACAGCGGCGCCGGGGTCGCGGCCGGGCGCGGCATCGAACCGATTTCCAGCGACACCTCGTCCGAGCCGCCGAAGTGGCCCAGCAGCTCGCGGATCCGGCCCAGGTAGCGGCTGCGCACCTCGTCGCGCACGAAGGCATTGGGCGCATACAGCACCATGGCGCCATCGCGGCGCGTCGCCTGCAGCGGCCGGAGCCAGGTGTGAATATCCTCGGCCGGCAGTTCGGCTTCGAGGCGTTCAAGGCAGCGGGGCCAGGCTTCCATCGTGATGCGGGTGTCTCGTCTTGCAGGCGCGAAAAGGCGGCCCCGCGCCGGGCCCGGGCAGGGCCGGCGGAGGGGAAGGCAAC
>JAAYXJ010000126.1 GCA_012515985.1 Gammaproteobacteria bacterium | reverse complement strand
GGCACCCGGGAGTCCGAGCACCCGATCCACAGGTATTTCGGCGTCTGGATCTTGGACAGGCGGGTGAAGAAGTCCGGATCCTCCGCCTGGACCCGGTCGGACCAGTGGCGGTTGCGTTCAAGCAGTTCGTGCAGGCGGTACATGGCGCTCCAGGTTCGTGCCGGTCAGACGGCAATGCAGACGTTGCGCGGCTCGGTGAAGAAGCGCATGGCTTCCAGCCCGCCCTCGCGGCCCATGCCGGAATGGCCGGTGCCGCCGAAAGGGGTGCGCAGGTCGCGCATCAGCCAGGTGTTGATCCAGACGATGCCCGCGCGCAGTTCCGCGCCCAGCCGGTGCGCGCGGGCGAGGTCACGGGTCCAGACGCTGGCGGCGAGGCCGTAAGCGCCCGCATTGGCCAGCGCCAGCGCTTCGTCGTCGTTGTCGAAGGCCTGCAGGGTCGCCACGGGGCCGAAGATCTCTTCCGTATTGGTGGCGCAGTCCGGGCCAAGCCCTTCGATGAGGGTGGGCGCGACGAACCAGCCGGGCCGGTCCAGGCGATGGCCCCCGCACAGCACCCTGCCGCCTTCGTCGCGGGCACGCTCGATGGCGCCGGTGACCTTCTCGAAATGGGCCTGCGACACCAGCGGGCCGAAGTTGGCGTCCGGGTCCATCGGGTCGCCGGGGCGCAGTGCCAGGGCGCGCTCCACCAGGGCGTCGCGGAATTCGCTGAAGATGCCGCGCTCCACCAGGATGCGCGAGCCGCACAGGCAGATCTGCCCGGAATTCTGGAACGCGGAGCGGGCGATGAGATCGAGGTGATCGCGCCAGTCCGAGTGGGCGAACACCAGGGTCGGGTTCTTGCCGCCGAGCTCAAGCGACACCTTCTTCAGCAGCGGCCCGGCGATGCCGGCGATGCGCCGCCCGACCGCGGTGCTGCCGGTGAATGAAACCGCGCGCACCGCGTCGTGCTGCACGATCGCCTCGCCGGCTTCCACGCCGCCACCGTGGACCACGTTGAGCACGCCCGGCGGCAGGCCGGCTTCGTGCGCGAGCTCGGCGAACATCGCCGCCGTGGCGGGGGTGACTTCGGAGGGCTTGGCGACCACGGTGTTGCCCGCCGCCAGCGCCGGCGCGATCTTCCAGGTGAACAGGTACAGGGGCAGGTTCCAGGGCGAGATGGTGCCCACCACGCCCAGCGGCTGGCGCAGGGTGTAGTTGAGGCCGGCCTCGCCATGGTGCGATTCGCTGGCGAACTGGGTGGCCGCATGGGCAAAGAAGCGCAGGTTCGATACCGCGCGCGGGATCTCCGCCTCCCGGGCCAGGGCGTACGGCTTGCCGCCGTTGCGCGCTTCTGCGTGGGCGAAGTCCTCGATGCGGGCTTCCAGGGCGCGGGCAAGGTTTTCCAGGTGGCGGGAGCGCTCGCTGTTGCGCAGCGCCGCCCAGGCCGGGAACGCCGCTAGCGCGGCGTTGACCGCATCGTCCACGTCGCGGGCATCGCCGGCGGCCACTTCGGCCCACGGCTCGGCGCGCGCCGGGTCGAACACCTTGAGCCATGCGCCGCTGGCCGGCTCACATGCCTTGCCGCCAATGAAATTTGCAAAGCGCTTCATCCCGCGATTCTACCCACCCGCCCGGGGGTCCGGCTGGCAGGACCGGCACAGGTAGAGGCGGCGCGAAGACGACATCATCCGCTCCACCGGCGTGCCGCATGCAGGGCAGGGCTGACCGGCGCGCGCGAAGACCTGGAAGCGGAACCCGTCCGGCGTGTCGGCCAGGTAGTCGCTGCGCATCCCGCTGGCGCGCGCGATGCCGCGGGTTGAATAGCTCAGGCGCGGGATGTCGAGCAGCGCCTGGGCCAGCCGCGCCAGCTGCGCATCGTCCAGTTCCTTCGGCCGCAGCCGGGGGTGCAGGCCCGCCGCGAACAATACTTCCGAGCGCAGGTAGTTGCCCATGCCGGCGAGGAAGCGCTGGTCCAGCAGCAGCGCGCCCAGCGCGCGGCCGCGGAACGCGGGCGAACGCAGCCGGGCAGCCACCGCCTGCACGTCGAGCGCGGGATCGAGCACGTCCGGGCCCAGGTTCTGCAGGAAGGGGTGCGATTCGATCTCGTCGCTGGGCCACATCGAGACGTCCGACGCCGAGTACAGGAGGATCGCGCTGTGCGCCGTCTCCAGCGCCACCCGCAGGGACCGCTTCGTCTCCGGCCGCTCGCCTGGTCCGGCGATCTTCCACACGCCGTAAAGCTGGTTGTGGCTGTAGAGCGTCCAGCCGTGGTCGAAGCGGGTCAGCAGCGCCTTGCCGCGCGGGGTGATGGCCTCGATGCGGCGGTCGATGAGGTCGCGCTCGAAGCGCTTCAGCTGCGGGAAGGCGAACTGCGCCCGCACCAGCGGGTCCCCGGCCACCGCTTCGGCCAGGCGGTCGGCGGCGCGGCGGATCTCGGGGCCTTC
>JAAYXJ010000019.1 GCA_012515985.1 Gammaproteobacteria bacterium | reverse complement strand
GCCCACGCCTCGGTCAACGTCCCGCACGAGACCCTCGAGGGTGACGGCCGCGCACGCCTGGAAGCCCTGCCCAGGGACACGCCGCTGGCGTTCATGTGCCACACCGGGGTGAGCAGCCGCCAGGCGGCCGCGCACTTCGCCGCACTGGGCTTCACCGAGGTCTACAACGTGGAAGGCGGCATCGAGGCCTGGGCCACGACCGTCGACACCTCGATCGCGCGCTACTGACGGGCGCGCCCCTGCAAACGGGGGTCAGAAACCGCCGCCTGCGTCGAGCCAGGCCTGCTCTTCAGGCGTGCTCTCGCGGCCCAGCGCGCGGTTGCGGTGCGGGAAGCGGCCGAACTGTTCGATCACCTCCAGGTGCCTGAGGGCGTAGTCGATGTAGGTTTCCTCGCCCATGGCGCGGAACAGCTCCACCGCGCGGTGCTGGTCGGCGATGTCCTCGGAGTGCTCGAACGGCAGGTACATGAAGGCGCGCAGCCCCGGCTCCACCTCCACGTCCAGCCGCGCGTCCACCGCGCGGCGAGCGTAATGCAGCGCCAGACCATCGGTGGCGTAGGCATGGCCGCTGCCGCGGAAGATGTTGCGCGGGATCTGGTCGAGCAGGATCAGCAGCGCCAGTGCGCCCTCGGCGTCCTCCATCCAGCCCTCGTGTTCGCGCCGGGCCGCGGCCATGTGCGCGTTGAAAAAGCGTGACTCGCACTCGCGGTCGAATGCGTCGCCGCCGTTGAACCACTTCGCCATGCCGGCCCCGCGCCAGAACGTCACCACTTCAGCAGCCGTCGTCATCGTCCCCTCCCTCCAGAAGCGCAAGTGCCGCCCGGACCCGTCGTAGCGACATTCAACGCAGTGCGTGAGCGGCGATTCTGCCATGTGCATGACTTCAGTCACGTAGGCAGCCGCGGGCTGCCGGGATAGCTTCAATGGCTGGACCGCTCCACTGGGGAACATCATGCTCCGACCCGTCACCGCCGCGCTGGCCGCGGCATTGTTTACGCTGCCCGCGCTGGCGCAGGCCAGCGACGTGCCACGCTTCGCCGAAGATCCCTACGCCAGCACCTACGAACCGGTGGCCGCCGCGCCGGTGCTGATCCGCGGCGCCACCGTGCTCACCGGCACCGGCGAGCGCCTGGACGGGGCCGACGTGCTGATGGAAGGCGGACGGATCAGTGCCGTGGGCCAGGGCCTGTCGGCGCCGGCGGGCGCGCAGCTGGTGGACGGCACCGGCAAGTGGGTGACGCCGGGCATCATCGATGTGCACTCGCACCTGGGCGTGTACCCCAGCCCCGGCGTTCGCGCGCACAGTGACGGCAACGAGATGACCAACCCGGTCACCGCGCACGTCTGGGCCGAGCACTCGGTGTGGCCGCAGGACCCGGGCTTCGCCGCGGCGCTGGCCGGCGGCGTGACCTCGCTGCAGATCCTGCCCGGCTCGGCCAACCTGGTGGGCGGGCGCGGGGTGACGCTCAAGAACGTGCATTCCACCACCGTGCAGGGGATGAAGTTCCCCGGCGCGCCGCACGGCCTGAAGATGGCTTGCGGCGAGAACCCCAAGCGCGTGTATGGCCAGAAGAGCGGCCCGGCCACGCGTATGGGGAACATGGCCGGCTACCGCGCCG
>JAAYXJ010000125.1 GCA_012515985.1 Gammaproteobacteria bacterium | reverse complement strand
GTGGGCGCTCGGGACGGTAATTCGCGGCCACGGTGCAGCGCGCGCCGCTGACCCGCTTGCTCACGTACTGGGTGATGCCGTCATCACCGACACAGCGGTAAAGGGTGCCCGCCGCCGCCGGAAAGGCTGCGCAGGCCAACAGCACTGCGGTGAGTCCCCAAGCCCCCTTCATCGGCCGCAGTGTCCCCCGGATGCCCCCGCTTTGCCAAGTACCCGCACCGCGCCGGGGCGTGACGCACTACACTATCCGGCCAGAAAAACCGCCCATCCGGCCCGGATTCACCGCCGCGCCCCCGGAAACGCCAATGACCAGCACACCCGCCCAGGGCGACGCCGCCCTCGCCTCCCCCTCGCCCGCGCCTGCCCGCGGCAAGCTTTTCATCCAGACCCACGGCTGCCAGATGAACGAGTACGACTCGGCGCGCATGGCGGACGTGCTCGCAGCCGAAGGCCTGGAACTCACCGGCGACGTCGAGGAAGCGGACGTGGTGCTGGTCAACACCTGCTCCATCCGCGAGAAGGCGCAGGAAAAGGTGTTCAGCCAGCTCGGGCGCTGGAAATCGCTCAAGCAGGGTGGCAAGCCGGTGCTGATCGGGGTGGGAGGCTGCGTGGCCAGCCAGGAAGGCGAGGCGATCATCAAGCGCGCGCCCTATGTGGACCTGGTGTTCGGGCCGCAGACCCTGCACCGCCTGCCCGAGATGATCCGCGCCCGGCGCGAGCAGGACCGGCCGCAGGTGGACATCAGCTTCCCGGAAATCGAGAAGTTCGACCGCCTGCCGGAGCCGCGGGCCGAAGGGCCAAGCGCGTTCGTGTCGATCATGGAAGGCTGCAGCAAGTACTGCAGCTTCTGCGTGGTGCCCTACACCCGCGGCACCGAGATCAGCCGGCCGTTCGAGGACGTGCTGGTGGAAGTGGTGCGCCTGGCCGGCCAGGGCGTGCGCGAGGTCAACCTGCTGGGCCAGAACGTCAACGCCTACCGCGGGCCGATGGAGGGCACGGACGAGCTGGCGGACCTGGCGCTGCTGATCCGCACCATCGCCGAGATCAACGGCATCGACCGCATCCGCTTCACCACCTCGCATCCGCTGGAGTTTTCCGACTCGCTGGTGGAGGCCTACCGCGACGTGCCGCAGCTGGCCAACTACTTGCACCTGCCGGTTCAGTCGGGCAGCGACCGGATCCTGTCGGCGATGAAGCGCGGCTACACCGCGCTGGAGTTCAAGCAGAAGATCCGGAGGCTGCGCGAGGTGCGCCCGGACATCTCGATCTCCTCGGACTTCATCGTGGGCTTCCCCGGCGAGACCGATGCCGATTTCGAAAAAACCATGAAGCTGATCGAGGACGTCGGCTTCGACCAGAGCTTCTCCTTCATCTACTCGCGCCGGCCGGGCACACCCGCCGCCGAGCTGCCCGATGAAGTGCCGGAAGAGGTGAAGCACGCCCGCCTGTCGCGCCTGCAGGCGCACATCAACGAATACGCGGCGGGCATTTCGCGGGCGATGGTGGGCACCGTGCAGCGGGTGCTGGTGACCGGCCCTTCAAAGAAGGATGCCAACGAGCTGACCGGCAAGACCGAGAACATGCGCTCGGTGAACTTCCCCGCCCCGCCCCGCCTGATCGGGCAGTTCGTGGACGTGGTGATCACCGAGGCGCTGACCAACTCGCTGCGCGGGCGGGTCCAGCAGGTCGCCTGAACCCGCGCCGCGGGTTGCGGGCGGGACGCGGGCGGCCGGTCAATCCCGCTCAGTCCAGGCGCTTGCGGAACTGGCTGATCGCCACCGCCATGGTGACCACGGTAAAGGCCACCAGCGCAAGCACCGCCGGCCACAGCTCCCAGATGCTGGCCCCGCGCAGCATGACGCCACGGATCAGCCGCAGGAACTGGGTCATCGGCAGGAATTCCGCGCCCCACTGCACCACGTCCGGCATGCCCGCGAACGGGAACATGAAGCCGGAGATCAGGATCGACGGCAGGAACACCAGCATCGCCACCTGGATGGCCTGGAACTGGGTGCGGGTGCGGGTGGAAATCAGCAGGCCGATGGCCAAGTTGGCGAAGATCAGCAGCACCGCCGCGATGTACACATCCACCAGGCTGCCGCGCAGCGGGATCGAGAACAGCCAGAACCCCAAGGCCAGGATCAGCGTGGTCTGGACCAGGCCGATCACCGCATAGGGCAACACCTTGCCGATCATCAGCGCACTGCGGCTGAGCGGGGTGGCGATCAGCAGCTCCATGTTGCCGCGCTCGCGCTCGCGCACCGCCGCCATGGAGGTGAACATCATCATGGTCATGGTCAGGATGATGCCGATCAGCCCCGGCACGATGGTCACCGCCGAGCGGCGCTCCGGGTTGTAGAAGCTCACCACGTCGATCTGCGGCGCGTGCGCGGCCGGATGCACCCCGTTCGGCGCTTCCAGCGGCATCTGCGCCAGCTGGTTGGCCGCAGCCTGCACCACGGTATCGGTGCCATCCACCATTACCTGTACCGCCGGGCGGCCATCCACCAGCCGGCGCTCGTAATCGGGCGGGATCGCGATGCCCACGCTGACTTCCCCGCGCCGGAGCATGTCCACCAGCTGCTGCGGACTGTCGGCGACCCGCTCCAGGTCGATCACCCCGGTGGCAGCCATGTCCATGACCGCGGCGCGCGAGGTCGCGGTGGCCGCCTGGTCCACCACCGCGGCCTCGAGGTTGCGCGGGTTGAGGTTGATCGCATAGCCGAACAGCAGCAGGTCGATCACCGGGATCAGCACGATCATGATCACGCTGATCCGGTCGCGACCCATCTGCCGCAGCTCCTTGAGCGCCACGGCCCACATTCGCCGCAGGTCCTTCATTCGTCCGCCCCTTCCGCCGGGCGGCCATGAGTGGCGGCGACGAAGACGTCTTCCAGGTTGGCCGGTACCGGCTCCACGTCCGCCGCCAGGCCCGCGGCGGAGAGCGCCGCCGTGATCGCCGCCACGCTGTCCTGGCCGGGATCGGACAGCACCCGCAGGCTGTTGCCGATCTGCGCGGCGCTGATCACGCCGGGCAGATCGGCCAGGGCCTGCTGGGCGCGCCGGGGATGGCGCGCATGCACCTGCACGCTGCGCCCGGCCAGTGCGCCGGCCAGCTCGCCCGGCGCGCCATCGGCCACCAGCACGCCGCGGTCTAGGATGGCGATGCGGTGGCAGCGCTCGGCCTCGTCCATGTAGTGGGTGGACACCAGCAGGGTGGTGCCGGCGTCGGCCAGTTCGAACAGCTTCTCCCAGAAATCGCGGCGCGATTCCGGATCCACCGCGCTGGTGGGCTCGTCCAGGAACAGCAGCTCGGGCCTGTGGATCACGGCGGCCGCCAGCGCCAGGCGCTGCTTCTGGCCGCCGCTCATGGTGCCCGCGAGCTGCTTCTGGCGATCGCCGAAGTGGTAGCGCTCGATCAGCTCATCGACCCGGCTGCGGGTCGCTGCGCGATCCAGGCCATACACGGCGGCAAGGAACTCAAGGTTCTCCCGCACCGTCAGGTCCTCGAACAGCGAGAACTTCTGGGTCATGTAGCCGATCCGCAGGCGCAGCGCCTCGGCCTGCTCGGGGACGCGCAGACCAAGCACCTCGATGTCCCCGGCGCTGGGGGTGAGCAGGCCGCACAGCATGCGGATGGTGGTGGACTTGCCCGAGCCGTTGGGGCCGAGGAACCCGTACACATTGGCGCGCGGCACCGTGAGGTCCACGCCGTCCACGGCCACCAGGTCGCCGAACCGGCGGGTCAGCCCGCGGGCACGGATGGCGGCCGGGGCATCGGCTGGTCCCGGGGTATCGCCATGGGCGCCGTCCATTACCGCGCGCCCCCCCCGGTGTTGAATTCCACCTGGACCGGAAGCCCGGCGGGCAGCCCCTCGGCCGCCGGCTCCAGCTGCACCTCGGCCAGGTAGCTCAGGCGGGAAACGTCGTCGCCGGTGAGCGCGTAATAGGGTGTGAAAGCAGGCTCGCTGCGGATCATCCGCACCTCGCCGGCGTAGGAGCGGCCGCTGCCTTCCAGCCGCACCTGGACGGGGGTGCCGACAGCCACCTGTTCGCGGATCGCCTGGGGCACATGGACGCGGGCGTAGGGGGCGTCACCCACCAGCAGCACAACCAGCGGCGCGCCGACCGGGGCCTGGTCACCGCTGCGGTAAGGCAGGCTGTCCACGCGCCCGGCACGCGGCGCCACCACGCGCAGCTTCCCGGCCGTCGCCTCTTCAGCCTGGACGCGTGCCTGGGCCGCCTGCAGCGCCGCGCTCGCCTGGGCAAGCTGCTCCGGCCGGGCTCCGTTGAGCAGTTCGTCCAGCGCTGCCTGCCCCGCCCGCACCTGGGCGTCCGCGCTCTGCGCCGCGGCGCGCGCGGCATCCACGTCCGCGGCTGACACCAGTTGCTCCTCGCCCAACGGGGCCAGGCGCTGGTACCGGGACCGGGCGTCGCGCGCCTGCGCCTGCGCCGCCGCCAGGCTGGCCCGTGCCTGGGCGATATCCTCCTGCCGCGCTCCCGACTGCAGCTCAAGCAAGGCTTCGCGGCGCTGGCTGGCCTCGGCCTGGCTGGCCATCAGCCGCGCGTCTGCGCGGGTCCGCTCCAACGTGAGCAGGGTGGCGCCTTGGGCCACCTGCTGGCCTTCGCGCACATGGATGCCGGTGATTGTCTCGCCTTCCGGGGCCGGCACGGTGATGCGGTCGTACTCCAGCGTACCCACGGCCTGCGGGGTGCCCGGAGCGCAGGCAGCCAGGACCGCCAGCATCGACAGCAGCGCGGCGCCTTTACCCAGACGGACTGCAACGCTCATTCGGGAAGCCCCAGCCCGCGCTGCAAAAGCGCAAGCGCGTGGGTACGGATGTGCTCGACGTCGAGCGGCTGGTCGGCAAACAGTTGCCGCCAGATCGGCAGCCCCGCCACCGGGAACAGGGTCAGGCCGACCAGCGACACCATCAGCAGCCTCGGGTCGAGATCCGCGTTGAGCCGACCGGCGCGCTGCTCCGCGGCAATCCGCGCTGTCAGGAACCGGGTGATTTCCGGTGCCATCCGGTCCACCAGCAGCCCGCGCAAACTCCCGCCTTCGCTCACCACCTCGCGGATCCACAGTGCGGACAGCCATGGATGAGCTTCGACCAGCGCGCAGAGGTGATTGACGAAGCCTTCCAGCACCTGGCCCAGGCTTGCATCCGGCAGGCCGATCAGGCCGTCGCGGACCTGTTCGAACACCGGCATCAGGCGCTCGGCGATCACGGCTTCGCGCAGGCCGGCGGCGTCCTCGAAGTAGTAGTGCAGCGCGGCCGGGGTCACTCCCGCCTCGCCCGCGATGTCGCGCAGCGTGGTGGCCGCGATGCCGCGGTCGACGTAGCACTGGAGGGCTGCATCCAGGGCGAGCGCCCGCCGGTCCACGTTTCCCGCCGGCCGCCCGGGCAGACGGGCGGCTGTCGCGCGTTCCCCGGGTTTTTCAGGGGGACTTCCAGTCGGGGATTTCCTGTTCATGCGCCCATATTAATTGCTTCATCAATTAAAGAGCGAACGGCGCCTGAACTTGCTTCGGATGGGAGCGTCAGGCGCCGAAGCCGCGCCGGTGCGCTAACCTCCCCGCTTATGACCCAGACCACCCACCGCGACTTCACCCTTGATCCCGCCGACAGCGAGCGGCTGGCCAACCTGTCCGGGCCGTTCGACGGCCACCTGCGCCAGATCGAGCTGCGCATGGGGGTGGAAATCGCCAATCGCGGCAACGTCTTCAGGGTCAGCGGGCGCGACGCGGAGACGGTCGCCCAGGCAGAGCGGCTGCTGCGCAATCTCTATGAAGATGCCGCCACCGAGACCCTTGATACCGGGGCCATCAACGTCCGCCTGAGCCAGTCGAACCTGGAACACAGGCCGGAGGATTACGCGCCGCAGGAAGTGGCGATCAAGGTCAAGCGCGGCACCGTGCGCGGGCGTGGCCCGAACCAGGCGAAGTACCTGCATTCCATCGCCACCCATGACATCAACTTCGGCGTCGGCCCGGCAGGCACCGGCAAGACGTTCCTGGCGGTGGCGATGGCGGTTGAGGCGCTGAACGAGTCCAGGGTTCAGCGGCTGGTGCTGGTGCGGCCGGCGGTGGAGGCCGGCGAGAAGCTGGGCTTCCTGCCGGGGGACCTGAGCCAGAAGGTCGATCCCTACCTGCGCCCCCTCTACGACGCCCTGTACGAGATGCTGGGCGTGGAAAAGGTCATCAAGCTGCTGGAAAAGAGCGTCATCGAGATCGCCCCGCTGGCCTACATGCGCGGGCGCACGCTCAATGACGCGTTCGTGATCCTGGACGAGGCCCAGAACACCACCATCGAGCAGATGAAGATGTTCCTGACCCGGCTGGGCTTCGGCTCCACTGCGGTGGTCACCGGCGACCTCACCCAGATCGACCTGCCGCGCAACATCAAGTCCGGCCTGCGTGATGCCATCGAGGTGCTGGCCGACGTGGAGGGCGTCGGCTTCACCTTCTTCGAATCGCGCGACGTCGTGCGCCACCCCCTGGTGGCACGCATCGTCAGCGCCTATGACCGCCGCGACGAGCGCGATGCGGGGGCCGGAGGCTGATCATGACCCAGGGCCCTGAACGCCTGGACGTCGCCGTGGCCTACGCGGTCCCGCGCAAGGGAATCCCGGCCGCGGCCAGCTTCCGCAAGTGGGCCACCGCCGCCCTGCAGGGGCGGATCCGGGAGGCGGACGTGGCGATCCGGATCGTCGGCAGCCGGGAAGGGCGGGCTCTGAACCGCCACTACCGCGGCAAGGACTACGCCACCAACGTGCTCAGTTTCCCGGCCGAGCTGCCCGAGGGGCTGCCGGAGGAGTTCCACATGCCGCTGCTGGGGGACCTGGTGATCTGCGCCCCCGTGGTGGCCCGCGAGGCCCGCGAGCAGGGCAAGCTGCCGGCGGCGCACTTCGCCCACCTGACGGTCCACGGCGTGCTGCACCTGCTCGGCCTCGACCACGAGGACGAGCGCGAGGCCGAGGCGATGGAACAGCTGGAGCGGGAAATCCTCGCCGGGCTGGGCTTCGACGACCCCTATCTGGACGCTTGAAATCCCGCCGGCCGCCACGACTTCCGGGCAATCCTTTCCGCTAGACTTGGATCGCCGCCCATCCGGGCGCCAACGCAACCGCAATGCCAGAAGACGACAGTAGACCTTCACAGGAACCTCCGGACAAACGCCGCAGCTGGCTCGATCGCATCAGCTCGGCACTTTCAGGCGAACCGACCACCCGGGAGGACCTGGTGGAGATCCTGCGCGATGCGCAGGCCGAAGGGCTGATCCAGGATGACACCCTGCGCACCATGGAAGGTGCGATGGCGATCTCGGGGATGACGGTGGGCGACGCGATGATCGCGCGCTCGCAGATGGTCTCCGTGCCGATCGACGCGAGCTACGACGAGGTGCTGGAGCTGGTGGTGGAGTCCGGCCATTCGCGGTTCCCGGTGCACGGCGAGGACAAGGACGAGGTGCTGGGCATCCTGCTGGCCAAGGACCTGCTGCGCGGCGCCCTCCCCGGCGCCACGCCGCCGAGCCTGCGCGAGCTGCTGCGCCCGGCGGTGCTGATTCCCGAGTCCAAGCGGCTGGACATCCTGCTGGGCGAGTTCCGCCAGTCGCGCAACCACATGGCGATCGTGATCGACGAGTACGGCGGCGTGGCGGGGCTGATCACGATCGAGGACGTGCTGGAGGAGATCGTCGGCGAGATCGACGACGAGTACGACCTGGCCGAGGACAGCGAGGCGCTGATCGCCGCCCAGGCCGACGGGCAGTTCCTGGTGGATGCGCTGACGCCGATCGAGGATTTCAACGAGCGCTTCGGGTCGGATTTCGGCGATGACGAGTACGACACGATCGGCGGGCTGGTGACCGCGGCGATCGGCCACCTGCCGGAGGCGGGCGAGGAGCTGACGCTGGGGCGGTTCGGGTTCCGGGTGGCCCGGGCGGATTCGCGGCGGCTGCATGCGCTGCACGTGAGCGTGCATCCCGAGGCCGAAGAGGCGTGAGGATTCGCGCGGTTTCGCTGGCTTGGCGCGCGCCTGCGATGGCCATGGCCCTGCTGCTGTGGGCGTTCGCGTCCGTCGCGGCGGCGGCCCCGCGCATCGGGGTGGCGACCATGCAGCCGGGGGAGATCTTCTTCGAGCGGTTCGGCCACAACGCGATCGTGGTGGACGACCCGGCGTTCGAGGAGCCCATTTCCTACAACTTCGGCTACTTCGACATGGAGGAGCCGGGGTTCGTGCGCAATTTCATCCGCGGGCACATGGAGTACATGCTGGTGGCCCTGCCGCTGTCGCAGGACCTGGCGTACTACCGGCACGTTGGCCGTGGCGTCTCGATCCAGTGGCTTGATCTTGAACCGGAGCAGGCGCGCGGGCTGGCCGATGCGCTGGAGGTGAACGCGCGGCCGGAAAACGCGCGCTACCGGTACGACTACTTCCTCGACAACTGTTCCACCCGGGTGCGCGATGCGATCGACGCCGCGCTGGGCGGCTCGCTGGCAACCCAGCTGCAAGGCCGTTCCCGCGGCAACACGTTCCGCGCCGACGCCGTGCGCCTGGCGTCCCCCACGTGGTGGATGTGGCTGGGCTTCGACCTGGGGCTGGGTCCCGCCGCAGACCGGCCCAACTCGCGCTGGCAGGAGGCCTTCGTGCCGATGCGGCTGGCCGAGGGACTGCGTGATGCGCGGCGCCCGGACGGACGGCCGCTGGTAGCCGAGCAGGTCGAGCTGGTCCCGCACATGCTGCCGCCCGAGCCGGCCGAGGCCCCCCGCCGCTGGTGGCCGTGGCTGGTGGCCGGGCTGGCGATTGGTGGACTCATCGCCTGGGCCGGTGCGCGACGCCCGGCGGTGGTGGCGGGCACCGCCCTGCCGTTCTGGGTCCTGTGCGGGGTCGGGGGCCTGTTGATCGCCTACATCTGGTTCGGCACCGCGCATACATTCGGCTGGAACAACCACAACATCCTGCTGCTCAACCCGCTGTGTCTGCTGGCGCTGCCCGGCGGCTGGCGGATCGCCCGCGGCCGGCGGCCGGGCCGGCTGTTCGGCTGGGTGCTGGCGCTGGTGGCGCTGGGCGGCGCGGTGGCGCTGTTCTGGAACTGGATGCCGGTGCTGCCGCAGCGGAACATGCCCTGGATCTGCCTGCTGCTGCCGATCCACGCCGCGCTGTGGCTGGCCCTTGGCCGCCCCCGCCCGGAGCCGCTACCCGCCCCATAGGAGCGCGCGTGGCGCGCTCCTGCGGGCCGAGCTCCTATTGCCCGGCCATGATGCGCAGGATCTGGCCGGTGAAATAGGCCAGGACCGTCCCGGTCGCATAGCCAACCGTCCCCAGCAACACCCCAACCGGCGCCAGCGTCGGGTGGAACGCCGCCGCGACCACCGGTGCCGAAGCGGCGGCGCCGATGTTGCCCTGGGAACCCACGGCGAAATACAGCAGCGGCGCCTTCACCAGCCGCGCCGCGCCCCAGATCACCAGCACGTGCACGGCCATCCACAGGGCGCCGATCACCAGCAGCTCCGGACGCTCGGCCAGTCGGAAGAAGTCCATCTGCATGCCGATGCAGGCAATCAGGAAATACAGGCACACGGTCCCCACCCGCGAGGCCCCGGCGTTCTCCAGCTGGCGCACGCGGGTGAAGCTCAGGCCCAGGCCGGCAAGGGTGGAGAGCACCACGATCCAGACGAAGCTGGAGTCCAGGCTGAAGCGGCTGGCCCAGGCCATGTTCGTCGAAAACCATTCGGCGATCGGATCGGAGACGGCGTGGGCCAGGGCGACGATGCCGAATGCCAGGCCGACGATCACCATCAGGTCGGTCAACGTGGGAATCCGTGCGTTGGCCGCCTCGTAGGCCGCGATCCGCTCGCGCATCTCATCGATCGCCGAGGTGTCGGCACCGCTGCGTCGGTCGATCTGCTCGGCGCGGTTGGCCAGGAACAGCAGCGTCGCCAGCCACAGGCTGGCAAAGGCCACGTCCACCACCGCGAACTGGCCGAACAGGGTGGCATCGACCTCATAGATCTCGCGGATGGCCACCATGTTGGCCCCGCCGCCCATCCAGCTGCCTGACAGCGCGGCCATTCCGCGCCAGGTGTCGCCCGCGACCGCAGCGGGCCAGACCCATTCCAGGATCTGGAAGCTCACGATGGCGCCCAGGATGATCCCCAGGGTGCCGGCACAGAAAACGAACAGCAGCCGCGGACCGAGCTTGAGGATGCCCTTCAGGTCCACGGACAGGGTCAGCAGCACCAGCGCCGCCGGCAGCAGCACGCGGCTGCCGAAGTAATACAGCTGGCTGCCTTCGCCGTCGATCAGCCCGGCGGTGTTGTAGATCGCGGGCACGAAGTAGCACAGCAGCAGCGCCGGCACCCAGGCGAAGAACTTCTTCCAGAACGGCGTCGGCCCGCTGGCCAGGTAGAAAATGGCACCCAGGGTGGCGGCGATGAGGCCGAACACCACGATGTCGTTGGTGATCAGCGCGGTGGAAGCGGCGGTTGCTGGCGCCATCGGCGGTGGACTCCTTCGGGACGGAAAAAGGCCGCCGGGCGCAGGGCGCCGGCGGCCGTTGCAGAGCGTGGATCAGTTGCCGGTGTGCCGGTCCAGCCAGTCCTTGACCGTCTGGTGCCAGAGCACGCTGTTGTTGGGCTTGAGCACCCAGTGATTCTCATCCGGGAAGTACAGCAGCTGCGACTCGATGCCCTGCCGCTGCAGCGCCGTGAAGGTGGACAGGCTCTGGTCAACCGGGACCCGGAAATCATTGGCCCCAGCCACCACCAGCATCGGCACTTCCCACTCGCCGATGTGGCGCGCCGGGTTGTAGCGCTCGTAGGCTTCCGGGTTGTCGTAGACGGTGCCGCCGTGCTCCCACTCGGTGAACCACAGCTCCTCGGTCACCAGGCCCATGGAGCGGGTGTCGAAGACGCCGTTGTGGTTGACCAGGCACTTCCACGGCTCCTTCCACTGGCTGGCGATCCAGTTGACCATGTAGCCGCCGTAGCTCGCGCCCAGCGCGCAGGCGCGGTCGCCGTCAAGGAAGTCGTACTCGGCGAGCGCGTATTCCCAGCCCTTCTGCAGGTCGACCAGCGGCTTGTCGCCCCAGTCGCCGCTGATGGCGTCGGTGAACGCCTGGCCGTAGCCGGTGGAACCGTGGAAGTCGACCATCACCACCGCGTAGCCGGCGCCGGCGTAGGTCTGCGGGTTCCAGCGGTAGCTCCAGCTGTTGCCGAAGCTGCCCTGGGGGCCACCATGGATCAGGAACGCGACCGGGTAGCGCTGGCCTTCCTGGTAACCCGCGGGCTTGACCACCCAGCCGTACACGGTGGCGTCGTTGGCGCCGCGGAAGGAGAACTGTTCGTATTCGCCCATGTCCACGCCGTCCAGCATTTCTTCGGCCGTCTGCGTGATCTGGCGCAGCCCGCTGCCGTCGGGCTGGGCCACGTACAGCACGTCGCCGGTCGCCATGGAGTTGCGGGTCAGCGCCAGGGTGTCGCCTTCCAGGGTGAACGAAGTCACCGTGCCGTCGGAGACCAGCTCCATCACCTCGCCGCTGGCCACGTCCACCTTGAACAGCGGGTACTGGCCGATGTGCTGGGCGGTGACGTAGAGCGAGGCGCCGTCGTCAGCCACCTCGATGCTGCCCGGCGAGCGGTCCCAGTCCGGGGCGATCTCGCGGCGCTCACCGCTGGCAAGGTCGAGCGCCATCAGCGCGTAGCGGTCGGCCTCGAAGCCGGGCCGCGACATGGCCCGGTAGTACAGTGTGCTTCCATCCGGACTGAAGACGGGGCCGGCATCGCGCGCGGCGCTGTCCGGGGTCAGGTTGACCGGGCTGCCGGTGCCGTCGGCGCTGAGCCGGTACAGGTCGAAGTCCGTCGACCATGCCTGCTCGGAGCCCTCGACCGTCTTGACGCTGACCGCCAGCGAGCGGCCGTCGGGCGCCCAGGCGTAGTCGGAAGCACCGCCGAAGGGCTTGGCCGGGATATCGCCGGCAAGCGCCAGGCTCAGCCCGGTCGCCTGCGTCACCGGCTCCCCGTCCGCCGCAGGCAGGTCGGCGGCAAACAGCTTGCTCTGGCGACCGTCCTTCCAGGTATCCCAGTGGCGCACGAACAACTGGTCGTACAGCACGCCGGTGGCCTTGCTTTCCTTGCGCTCGTCCAGGCGCGACTGCGTGCACGCGAAGTCCGCGCCGCAATCGGGGAACACGTCGGTGGTGAAGGCGATCCGGTCGCCCTGCGGCGACAGTTGCCAGGTGCCGATGCCAACCGCGAAGTCCGTGAGCTGGCGCGGCTCGCCGCCGGCCAGCGGCATCGCATACAGCTGCTGGCTGCCATTCTTCGCGCTGAGGAAGTAGAGCGTGCTCCCGTCGGGCGAGAACGCCGGGGAAGACACGCTCCAGCCGGCCGGCGTCACCTGGTGCGGGGGCCGCATGTCACGGGTGCGCAGGTCGCGCATGTACAGCGCGGTGCTGGCACTGTCCGCCTCGAAGTCCACGGTACGCAGGGCGAAGACCACCCGCGCCCCGTCCGGCGACAGCACCGGGGACGACACCCGGTCCATGGTGGCCAGGTCCTTTCCTTCCAGGCCGCGCTCGGCCAGCGCGGCCGAAGGCAGCGCAGCCAGCAGACAGAGGGTCGGCAACGCGGTTCGCAGCTTCATCGGGCTCTCCGGCAGCGGATGACCGGCCGATGGTATCCGAACCGGTTCACGCGGTCTTGCGCCGATGGTCACGACCATCGTCGGGCTTCCACCACCCATTTCGTTCCTCCCGGAGCCAATGAGCCAGTCCGCCCTTCTGATCATCGACATGATCAACACCTTCGAGTTCGAGGGCGGGGCCTCGCTCGCGCGCGGGGCGGAAGATGCGGCGCGTCGGATTGCGGGACTGCGCCGGCGCTGGCAGGAAGCCGGCGCGCCGGTGATCTTCGTCAACGACAACTTCATGCGCTGGCAGGCGGATTTCCGGGAGCTGGTCGCCGTCTGCGCCCACGACGGCATGCGCGGCG